>NZ_JAEMGT010000025.1:0-33994 GCF_017655185.1 Rahnella sp. ChDrAdgB13
CCTACGTTCGCACGCAGAAAGTCTGGAACCTTTACTGGATGCGGGCTAGCGAGAAGTGGGAGCTGTACTCGGCAGAAATAACCCTCGCCGCAGCGCTTAACCAAGTGCGTGATGATATTCACGGCTGCTTCTTTGGCTAAGTGGCCTGAAGAGACGTTCGGGCGAGGTCGTGGAGATGTCTGAACAGCAGATTCAAGTTATTTTTACCTTAAAAATTAAAAAGTTAATCATTACTCCTTTAATGTTCATGGAGAGCATGTAAAATGACTACAACAGCAATTAAAACTACGCAAGGCGGCGAAGATACTATGAAATCTTATGCTATTTGGAACAATAAGGGAGGGGTGGGGAAAACCTACCTGTCCTTTGCCATGGCAACCGAGTACGCTAGGCAGAATCCAGAGAAGCGTGTGATCTTCGCTGATATGTGCCCTCAGGCTAATCTTTCTGAAATTTTGTTAGGTGGGAATGGCACTGGGGCCTCTCGCTTGGCAGCTTTAATTCAGCAAAGGAAAACAATCGGTGGCTATTTCGATCGCCGGACACGAAGCCCTCACATGCTAACAGGAGCTGAAACTAGCTTCCTGATTCCTGTTTCTCAGATCAATTCACATATACCAGAAAATGTGTTCTTAATCGCAGGTGATCCTAGTTTGGAGGTTCAGGCTCAGGTTATTAACCAACTTAGCAGCGTTAATCTACCTGTTGATTCTTGGAAAAGCATTCATCTTTGGCTCCGCGATCTTCTCGTTGCTTGCGCCCAACAACAAGGCATAGAGGACACGGTGTGCTTTATTGATTGCAACCCTAGCTTCTCGGCTTATACAGAACTTTCTTTAATTGCTTCTAATGCAATTATCGTCCCCTGCTCCAGTGATGGTTCTTCAGCCCGAGCGGTCGATAATTTGAGCCAATTGGTATATGGAGTTGGCGTTCAAAACGATTATAGGTCAGTCAATTTCTATGACAGATGCCTTCATTTTGGACTGGCAGTGCCCGTGATTCACTCATTAGTTTTCAATCGCTCAACAGAATATGACAAACGAGCAAGCAAGGCTTTCTCTGCAATGTTTGATGAAATTTTGTCGAGAGCTGAAAACCTGAGAAAGAATAAACCAACGGCTTTTCAGGGCGGGGATTTAAAAACCTTTACCGTTCCTGATAACCATTCTGTGGCCATTGTTTCATCGCATCTTGGTAGGCCATTATTTGATATCACCCCAGGAAGATATCAGATTCATGACACGGAACCACAGATTAACAATGAACCTCTAGAGAGGTATGGCTCTGCCATAAAAACATTAGTTGAAAGCCTGTAGCCATCACTAACCCGGCCACCGAGCCGGGTTTTTTGTGCCTGTAATAGCGTGATCCCAAATTTAATGCGCTGACGCTAAAATCAATGACTTACGGAAACGCGAAATATACCTATCCCAATAATTTCAATTAGTTAATCCTAGATCCCAATTCCTGATAAAACAGCTCGCGCTGCCGCCTGCACCACCTGCACTAAATCCCTGCTCCTGCACTTTTATGCTTCTCCTGCACTACGTTTCAAGCGTCTTAATTGCCAGCTTCATAGCCTTAACCATAAACTCCGGTCTCTCTGCATCACTAGCCAGCGCCGTTCTCAACATGTCCGCTATCACAATATGCTTAGGCTCAATGCCAAAGTCATGCATTGTCAGCACTACATCCCCTATCAATCTGCACATTTCATCGTACATCGCATCCGCATCCTTCGAGTACATAGCCACCCCCGCTTAAATTTCACCCAATCTAGCACATTTTAGCCCCTGATTCTGAGATGCGCGGTGGCGACGGCGGGGGAAAGTGAAAATAAATTCCTTTATCAATCACACAATTATCGCTTTATCGGCAATTAATATCGCTTTTACGATTGACCATGACAATCGCTAAAGCTATTATCAATCCATCGAAACGAAACATCGATGTGGCAGACGGAACAATCAGCCACGCCGGGCAAGATGCTCAGCTGCTTCTTTAACAATATGACTTCTCCTGAAATCAGGAGACCGAAGGAAAGTGCTTCGGGATGTGGTGGTGGTGTCCTCAAGCGAGGTGCAACGCTAGCAGTGTGATAAGACCTGAAAACCGGCTGGGCAGATAGTTGTTTGCCAATACAAAAACAGGGCGTCAGGAAGTAAGCGAGAGTGGCGACTCGGTGCCGTCTCCACCACATCACCCAAGCACTTACCGAGGAACACATGATGAACTCAAAGCAAAGGTATAACGCACGTCGCATGACGGCTCACAACGCAGCGAAAGCAGCTGAGGCGAGCAAGGACATCAAGTTAGAAAAGAACGTCGCTCTGAGCCTCTCAGGTTGCTCAGCGAGAGTCTACAAAGCAGTAATTCTTACAGAGTACAAAGCGACACCAAAAGCATTACGCCATTTCGGTATTGAGCGTGATGACCATAAGACCGGATCGGTGTGCATTGAGCAGGTGGCAATTTTCGCAGCCGGTCATCGCAAGGTGGCAGATTCAATAACAGCGAGGTAAGTATGCATGATTAAAGCAATTCGAATGATCGCACTTCATCCACTATCACCTCGCTGGTTCAAGGTTCTAGTTCTCAGTCTGATGATTATCTACATCAGACGTCAGCTTAAAAAATCATTTGCGAGCATCAGTAAGGCAGTAAAAAAGCAAAACACGGTTGAATTTTAACGGGTGCATCGCAGCGATAAATACGAGCATCCATATCACGTTATTAAGGGGTGAGAGATGACGCTTGACCAAGTAATGGCAGCTAGTGAGTTACCCAGAATGTACCGCGTCATTGAAGTTGATCTTGATGTCATGCGCAACGGGATCGGCTCAGGAGGCGGCGTTATTTATGACATCGGCAAGGTGGTGAAAAGAAAAATCCGACGAGTTCGAGACGCCACGGGCTGGCGTTGGCAGCTAGTACGTCAGGACAAGAATCAAGAGGTATGGGATTACTACTTTGAGCAAGACCGGGAAGGTCTGGACGAATTCAATTTCTGGGAACTTCGATAACCCCCACCCCGCATCACATAACTAACTGAGACTACCGATATGACCCTAGAGGAATTGAAGCGAAAAGGATATTGCATCACTTCTCGCTCCGGTCGAATTGCATCACGTCTTGACCAGCCTGACTGGGAAGAAAATATGCCTTCAGGGATGAAGCCTGATGCTGATTTCTACCGCCGCTGCGTATCGAAAGACCACGTAATAGTCCCAGTCTCTTATCTGTCGAAGCTGAAGAATTCAATCTTCGGATACGATAAATACCGACAGTAACACCCCACCGGAGTCATCCCCATGCGATTAACAAACACTCTCACAGGTGAGCACCTTGACGTTTCTAGGGTGGCTAACGGTTACGAATACGTACTTAAAATGAAGCAGAACGTTCATCTGTTCGAATGAGTCATGAGCAGTATGCAAAGTTCAGAATGAAGGCTGAAATTAAGGTTGAGGAGGAAGTATGAGTAAGTGGATTAAGTGCAGCGAGCAATACCCAAATGAAGACACCCTGTGTATCGCCATAGATACCGAAGGCGTTTACTGGACAATGCATTACACCGAAGAAGATTTCTATCCCGATACTGGCGATATCTGCCCGAACGCAATTACCCACTGGATGCCGCTGCCTGAGCCACCAACTAAGTGAGCCCATTCCTGCTGCGCATTCACTGAGTGCGCATCGTGATAAGCGCCCCTTATCAACTTCATGTCATGTAGCTATTCGGCCTCTAACTCAGAGGTCGTTTTTTTTGCCCCGAATAAGGAGATCGCCGTGAGCGAAACAACCGAATTATCCGTTATCGAGATTAAACCGGAACAGGCTCCGGCGCTCTACGTTGCTAACGGGCTGGATCACTTCCTCGCCCAGATACGTGAGTATGCGAAAGAAACGCCTGACGTCACCACACAGAAAGGTCGTGACCGCATCGGCTCTCTGGCTCGCGCAGTTGGCTCAAGCAAGAAGACCATCGAAGAGCCCGGCAGAGCATATCTGCGACACCTGAAAGAAGCCGTGAAGCCAGCCGAAGATGAGCTTCGCCGGTTCACCCGCGAATGCGATGCAATCCGTGATGCAATCTTACTGCCCCGCGCTGAGTGGGACGCTGAGCAAGCACGACTTAAGGCAGAAGCTGAGGCTAAGGCAGCGGAAGAAGCCTACAACGCAATGCGTGACGACGCAGACAAAGACAATGCTGCTTTCGATACGGCAAAAGCTAAAGAACTCGCCCTTCAAATTGAGGCGGACCACGCAACGGCTCTGCTGGATAACTATGAGTACGACCGCGACATTGCAGAGAAAAATGCTGAGGCAGAACGCCAGCGCATTGCCCACGAAGATGAGCTAAAGCGTCAGGCTGTCGAGCAAGCACAGCGTGAAGCAGACGAAAAGATTCAACGTGAGCGTGAGGCATCGGCAAAACGTGAAGCCGACTTGAAAGCACAGGCAGATCAAGCAGAACGTAACCGCATAGCGCAAGCACAGAAGGACGAGCAAGACCGCAAGGATGCGGCAGCCAAAGCAGAAGCCGACCGGTTAGCAGCGGCACAGCAAGCCGAACGCGAGAAGCAGGAAGCTATCGAAGCTGAGCAACTCAAAGCCAAGCAGAAAGAAGATGATCGTCTGGCAGAAGAGAGGCGTATCGCTGATGAAGCTGCTGCCCGCGCTGCAAACGTCGAACACAAACGCGCTATCAATCAACAAGCAGTGGCTGACCTAGTCGCTGCCGGCATCACTGAAGAATGTGCTGTGCAATGCGTTAAAGCCATTGCCAAAGGCCAAGTCTCAGCAATCGCAATCACCTACTAATTAAACCGGAGTATCCCATGCATACCTATTGCGTAGCTGGGTGGCCTTGTGTGGGCTACTCAGAATCACAGCTAGAACGAATCTGGAACATCGCCAAAGACGCCGCTAAGCGCCGGTGGAAAATCCTCAACCAGCCGGGACATCCGAAATGGATATGAACAGAGCACTTCAGTTGCTGGTGAAACTAGCCAGAGACAACCATGACGACATGCTTTTCCAGATGGCACGGAATCTGTTTTATCGGAGGCAACCATGAATATTACTTTTGAATGCGCAGACGTGAAGATTTCAGGCGGCACTATGGGGTGCGGCGTAAAACTCACAGTTGAAGGCGCTGAATTGAACTACGTGCTACCAGACAAAGAAATGCTGGCCTTCATGGATGAGGCAAACATTCGCGAGTACATGGAGTCTCGCGGCCATCTGGTTGTGATGAAACAGGAGGACGCAGCATGAGATACAGCAGCTACGACTACATCAGAGACCAGCAAGAAGATTTGGACGCTGCAATCGAACGAGTGGAAGAAGACCTTCGCCAGCGCACGATGAAGATTGCAGAAACCTACCCTGAAACACCTCTCGAATTTGCCGACAAATCAAAACTCACAGCTCAGCAGATTCACGCTCTGGACAATGAATGGGCGCAAGACGAGTACGCAAAATTCATTGATGCAATCAGCAGCCATGAGGCACACGGGAGAATAACGAAAATGGAGAGCGCAGCATGAACCAGCAATTGGTTGAGCAAGTCTTTAACATCGTTAACCCACTCAGGGCTGAGTTCGAACAGGTTTGCTCTGAGCCCAGCCTGACCTTTAAACGTGAGTCAGAGTTTGCGATGCAGATATTCGCAAATAATGACTATCTGGCAGGTGTGGCAGCAAAGAATAGCGTATCGACCCGCAGCGCGATAATGAACGTTGCAGCGATTGGCATTTCTCTAAACCCAGCCCAAAAGCTCGCGTATTTAGTGCCGCGGAAAGGCGCTATCTGTCTGGACATCAGCTACATGGGCTTGATGCACATTGCCCAGCAGTCAGGTGCAATCAAATGGTGTCAATCGGCGATTGTCAGGAAGAACGACCGCTTCATGCGTACCAGCATTGACCGCCCGCCAGCGCATGAATTCAACGAGTTCGACACCATTGAGCAGCGCGGTGAAGTGGTAGGCGCTTACACGGTAGTTAAAACGGATGAAGGCGACTACCTGACACACACCATGCGAGCCGAAGATATCTTCTCAATTCGCGACCGGTCAGAAGCATGGAAGAAATACCTAACCGATAACAGTAAGCGCTGCCCTTGGGTCACTGATGAAGAGCAGATGATACTGAAGACGGTTGTGAAACAGGCCACCAAATACTGGCCTCGCCGTGAGCGTCTGGATGCGGCTGTTGATTACGTGAATACCGAAGGAGGCGAAGGCATCAACTTTAGCCAGGAACGCGGGCAGGAAAAGGATATATCACCCTCCACCGACGACACCATTCAGGCGATTAATGAATTGCTCCTGCAAATGGATAAAACATGGGATGCAGACTTGCTCCCTATTTGCTCGCAGATATTCAAACGCCCTATCTCATCACCGGAACAACTCACCGAACCTGAAGCACTGAAGGTGGTGGACTTCCTGAAGAAGAAGGCAGCCGCATGACACCAGAAATCATCTTGCAGCGGACAGGGATTGACGTCCGCACCACGCAGCAGGGAAGCATTGACTGGCTACGACTAAGACTAGGTGTAATTACGGCATCTGAAGCCGGAAAGGTCATCTCAAAGCCACGCAGCGGCACCAAGTGGACAGATACCAAGCTCACCTACTTCTACACGTTGTTAGGTGAGGTTTGCACAGGGAATGTGGTTGAGGTAAATGCAAAGCCTCTGGCGTGGGGGAAAGAATACGAAGCATCAGCAAGGTCGCTGTTTGAGTTCACCACTGATGTGAAAGTTACCGATGTGCCGATCATCTTCAAAGACGAAACACTTCGCTGTGCCTGCTCACCTGATGGTGATTGTAGCGACGGGAAAGGCTTGGAATTGAAGAGCCCTTACACCAGTGCAGTATTCATGAAGTTCCGGCTTGGCGGTTTCGATGCCATCAAGGCTGAGTACATGGCACAGATTCAGTACAGCCTATGGGTCACCGGCAAGGATGCCTGGTACTTCGCAAACTACGACCCACGCATGAAGCGTGAAGGCCTGCATCACGTTGTTGTCGAGCGTGACCAGAAGTTCATGGATGAATTTGACGAGATGGTGCCGGAGTTCATCAGCAAAATGGATGAAGCACTTGCTGAGATTGGGTTTGAGTTCGGAGAGCAATGGAGGTGACCCGTGCCCTACAAATTCTGGCTCACAACAGAGATTAAATTCCTCAGCATAAATATCAAAACAATGCCGCTTCCTGAGTTAGCAAGGCATCTGAACAGGACAGAGGAAGGGGTAATCAGGAAGGCTTACGAGTTAGGCATTCAGCCTACTCAGCCGATGAATCGATGGTCAGCGGAAGACCTGCATATCGCCCAGACACTCCCGCCAGAAGAAGCATCCGCCCAAACAGGCCGCACTCTGCAATCTACACGCATGAAGCTAAGTCGGCTTAAGGCAGCCTAACCCTCTTTCAAGGAACACATTATGACCCGCATAGTAATTTGCGATTACTGCGGCAAGCCAGCGGAGTTAATTACTGGCAAAGCTATCTACCCTCACCGTCCCGATTTGTTCTCTCTTAAGTTTTGGTCATGCACTCCATGCAAAGCATATGTCGGTTGCCACAAAGACAGTGATGCCGTCCCGCTTGGAAGGCTTGCGAATGCAGAATTGCGCTCAGCGAAAAACAGGGCTCATGCAGCATTCGACCCGCTATGGAAAAGCAAGAGCATGAAACGTGCTGAGGCATACGGCTGGTTATCGGAACAACTAGGAATAAGCGGCAAGGACTGCCACATCGGGATGTTCAACATTGAAATGTGCGAGCGCGTTGTCTCAGCTTGCCAGCAGAGGAATGCATTATGAGTGAAGTAAAACGCTATAAGCAAATTGTTGGTGGTCTACAGGAGAGTGCGGATGGTGATTGGGTCGATTACGACGACTATCAGAAGCTGGTGGCTGAGAATGCTGCGCTACATGGAAGGATAGATTCAGTAATAGGAATTATTGAGAATTCCGACAACCGGTACTGTATGTGTGGGGCAACGATAGAACCTCACAAGCTTGGAGGGTGCGGAAGCCCCATGGGTGTTTTTGACCATAGATATAACTCATGGATTAAGCACTTCACGGAAACACTAGCCACAGATGCCGCTATCGCTGAGATGCGCAACGAATGGAAGGCGCAGGGCGTGGATGATTTTAAGGCGTGGAGCGATAGCCACATCGAAGAAGGCGATGAGCATGAGGAGTCCCTTCGGGAAGTTTCGAAGGCTTTATCCATCTTCGCCGCCAATCTGCGCGCTGGGAGGAAGTGCAACATCCCGCCAGCCGGATGGAGGTGTACACGCGCGGCTGGTCATGAGGGTCCATGTGCTGCGGTAGAGGATGCCTCTCATGAATGATGAATTCGAACGCAAACCAGATGGGGGCCTTGCTGACTGGATTGATGTTCTTGAAGCATCAGAAGGCGATAAGAATGACACTGAATTACTCATGCTGCTTATCGAACTCCGAGCACGAAGGAATAAGGAGCAACCTCATGACTGACAAAACAGATATCGCGGCGCTGCGTGAAGCGGCGATTAAGGCCACGTGTGGCGATTGGTGTACTGATTCACAGCATTCCGTTATTGCAGATGCCGGGCTAAATGCAAACTATTATGTAGCCGCCTGCTCCGGTCCCGATTGTAAGGAAAATGCCAAATTTATCGCTCTGGCAAACCCTGCAACTATCCTCACCCTACTCGACCAGCTCGAAGCAGAACGCCAGCAGCAAGAGGCGGCAGAGCACGCATTAGAGGTCGCTGTTAAATGTGCTAACAGTGGGGCGGTAGAACTGCGTGAACGCGCAGAGGCGGCAGAGAAAGAGCGTGACCGACTCGACGCCAGCGAAACGCAGCTTATCGATGAACGTGATAGCGCCGAACAAGCTCTAAGTGACATGTATGAAGCTGCTACGGGTAATCGCCCAGAGTGGAGCAATATGTTTCAGTTTGCCGATGCAGTAGAAGAGGTTTCCGATACTGTCGCAGAACTCCGCGCCAAGCTGGAGGCGACAGAGAAAGAGCGTGATGGTTTACTGGTTTGGAAAAAACTTGCAGCTCAACGATATGAAAAGCTGCAAGCACTCCGCGCCAAGCTTGCGAATCCGGTGGTGCTGAATAACGCTCTCGACCACTATCAAGACCCGGACGAATACGAACAAGGTTATGTCCGTGGCTGTAACGCTTCACGCATCGAAGCAATCGCCGCAATCCGCGCAGCCGGTTTTACGGTTAAGGGGGAGTGATGGGAGGGCGTGGAAGCTGTCGGCGCACTCGCCATTTGCGGTGCGTTCCTTGTTACAAAAAGAACGAAGACTTGCGGCGAAGAAAGTCACCCAGCAATGGTTGGGAGGATGTCTCACTTCTAGGCGAAAAAGGCTCTGCATATCTCTGCAAATGCAACCAGTGCGGGCATGAATACATCACAAACTCACAGGCCGCGCACCGCGCCTATCGGTATCTCATGAATAAACAGGTAAAACCATGAAACAACTGAGCATTGAAGAACTGAAAGAACTTCGCGAGCTGTGCAACGACTCAACGGTATGGGCTGCCATTCTCGATGAGCTAACCGCAATCCGTGAGGCGCAGGGCGTGCCGGTGGCTTACATTGCAGACTGCGGGACAATTATTAGCAACAGCGAACCGTTTTTTGACGCTTACAAAAACCCACAGCCGCTATTCACCGCCCCGCAAAAGCCGGTCGTGCATCCAGATACAAAACGTTTGGATTGGCTCTGTGCCCACTGTGTGGAAGTTCGCGACCCTCAGATGTACGGAAGTCACGCAATGTTTCACGCCCAACAGGACAGCGAGGAATGGGATTTGCCTCATCACACAACGTTGCGTGAGCAGGTTGATGCAGCAATCGCGTCGGCTGGCGGCATCGTGAAGGAGAGCGAATAATGAAATACGAAATTACCAAAGGCAGTGAGAAGGATTTTGAGGGTGCTATACCGCTTAAACAGCTTAACATGAGGGAGGGCAATTTTCTTGACGGGAGAAAATACATACATCAGAACATTCTTTTTAAAGACAGGGAAACAGTATACCAAAATGGCTACATCATCGCCGAGCGCCGACAAATCACCGAGCCGGTTTGGGATGGCGAAGGCTTGCCTCCTGTTGGGGTTGAGTGCGAGTGGCTAGATAATGGAACTTACATTCCCGTTAAAATTGCCTACTCTTCGAAGGAAGCCATTGTTATTCGTGGAAAAAGCAAAATTTTCAACGAGGAAGTTGAGATGCCACTTGACCCCGTACTTAAGCCAGAGAAATGCAGGTTCCGCCCTATCCGATCACCTGACGATGTAGCAAGGGATGAGGTAGTCGATGCGCTTTACGCAACGTTGAGCGGCCAATCTCGCACAGTTTGCCGGGAAGTCTACGACGCTATCGCAGCAGGGAAAATCCCCGGTGTAAAACTGGAGTAGCTCATGACCGCCGAATAGGCCGAAAACGCAGTCAGAAGCATCGCAAAGAAACTACTCACCGAACTCCGCAGTAAAGACAACCACCACACTCTCCGTCAGTTGCTCGATAAATACGCCAACCAAGCTAAGCCACTATGCCCATCAGGTCATGAAGTGTGGCTATGGCTTTGCGTTTGGGTTCATCGGGTGGCTAAGGGTAAATAGCAGAGGTAAATATGAATAACGTGACCCACATTACACCTAATAAATGGGTGTCTGAATCGCTTCTCATAACCATCACCGGCCTCAAGTCCAGCACTATCAAATACGCTCGCGATACCCTTTGGATGGAGGGGCGTGAATACAAACATGTTTCAGGTTCGGGAGAGCCAGGAGAAACCGCGCCCTGCTTCTATCACCGAGAGCTTATAGACGAATGGATTCAGAAGTTACCCAAGGCCAAGCGCCGTGAGCGCAAATCTGCTTAAATGCAGTCTGGTTCAATGAGGAGAGGGTGATGAGTAAAAAGCAGATACCCACCGGTGTGGAAGTGCATGGCGGGATGCTGCGTATTTGGTTCATGCATGAGGGAAGGCGATGCAGAGAATCCCTCGGCGTACCAGATACGCAGAAAAACAGGAAACTGGCTGGAGAGTTAAGGCAGTCAGTTGTTTATTCAATCAGAACGGGGACTTTCAGCTATGAGGATAGCTTCCCAAATTCATCGAAGGTGGTTAAGCCAGAGTCTGGGATGACAGTTGAAAAACTGTTTAATACTTGGCTTGGCATTAAGAGGCTGGAGATTTCTGATAATTCTCTGATCCGCTATAGAAGCACAGTGGATTGCATAATTCGAGCGCTGGGGGCTGGAAGAAAGGCGGAGGATGTTAAAGCGAAGGACTTGTCTGTGATGAGAAATGAGTTACTTGAAGGGGCTCAGTTCAAAAACACAGACAAATTTGGAAGAAGTGTAGTGACAGTAAACGGTTATTTGTCCAAGGCATTAACCGTGTTCCGGTTTGCAAAGGATAATGGTTATGTGGACACAGATATCACCGAGTCGGTGAAGATGTTGAAGACGTCAAGACAGAGGCCTGAACCACTGAGTAACGAGGAGTTTGACAGGCTGATAAGTGCCTGCCGGTGTCGCCAGACTACGAACCTGTGGACTCTGGCTGTTTATACTGGACTCCGGCATGGAGAGCTTGCTGCTCTGGCTTGGGAAGATATTGATCTCGTTGCTGGCACTCTGTGCGTGAGGAGGAATATCACAACGGCGAAACTTTTTACCGTTCCGAAGACTGATTCAGGCACAAACCGGATCATTCAACTGAACGTGAATGCATTGCACGCACTTAAAAGTCAGCAGGAGATAACGAGAATGGGCAAGAAACATGAGGTGAATGTGCTAACCCGGCAGAGGGGCAAGTCGAGGACGGATAGTTGCACTTTTGTTTTCAACCCATCATTCGGATCTGTTTCCGGCCGCAATGGGATTTGCTACTCATCTTCCTCTATTGGGCATTCATGGAATGTAGCGATAAGGAAGTCAGGAATACAGCATCGAAACCCGTATCAGTCTCGTCACACGTTTGCGTGTTGGATGCTTTCGGCGGGTGCAAACCCATACTTCATCGCGTCGCAAATGGGTCACTCAAGTCCGCAGATGCTTTATCAGGTTTACGGTGACTGGATGCCAGGAAATAACTCAGAACAAGTGGAGCTGATTAACGCCAAAATTATGCAAAATGTCCCACCCATGCCCCATGCCGCAACGTCATTCCGGTAATATCCTTATTCTTCATTGATTTAAACCAACCTATTAACATCGTGTTATATTGTGAGCAACATCGCTATCTGCACCGGTCCAGGAGTATTGACCCGCCATGAGCACAGCCGCACTGATCCCCGAAAGTAAGCTTCCTTCCCTCGGCACCACCATTTTTACTCAGATGAGTGCCCTGGCGCAAAAGCACAACGCCATTAACCTGTCTCAGGGTTTCCCTGATTTCGATGGCCCCGAGTATCTGCGCAACCGTCTGGCGTATCACGTCAGTCAGGGCGCGAACCAGTACGCGCCGATGACCGGCATCGCGCCATTGCGTGAAGCGATTGCCGCAAAAACTGAACAGATTTACGGCTACGCGCCTGACGCCAATACCGACATCACGATCACCGCCGGCGCCACCGAATCTTTGTACATCGCCATCACCGCGCTGGTGTCGAAAGGTGATGAAGTGATTGCGTTTGACCCGAGCTATGACTGTTATGCCCCTGCGGTAGAACTGGCGGGCGGCGTGATGAAACGCATTCAGCTGCAGCCGCCGGAATTTAAGGTTAACTGGGCGGAATTCGCCGACCAGATAACCGACCGCACGAAACTTGTCATCATCAACACGCCACACAATCCGTCGGCCACGGTCTGGAGCCACAGCGACGTTGAGCAGCTCTGGCAAACCATTGCTGATAAACACATTTTTGTGCTCAGCGACGAAGTATACGAACACATTTGCTTTGCGCCGGAAGGCCACGCCAGCGTGCTGCGCCACCCGCAACTGCGCCAACGTGCGATTGCAGTGTCATCGTTCGGCAAGACTTATCACATGACCGGCTGGCGCGTGGGTTATTGTATCGCCCCGGCGATTATCAGCGCAGAACTGCGCAAAGTTCACCAGTATCTGACGTTTTCGATCACCACACCGGTTCAGCTGGCGCTGGCGGATATGCTGCGTGAAGCGCCGGAACACTGGCAGGAATTACCGGCATTTTATCAGGCCAAGCGTGACCGTCTGGCGCAAGGGCTGGCGAACAGCCGTCTGAAAGTGTTGCCGAGCCAGGGCACGTATTTCCTGCTGGTGGATTACAGTGAAGTCTCGGATCTGGACGATGTTGCATTCTGCCACTGGCTGACTGAACATGTGGGCGTTGCGGCCATTCCGATGTCGGTATTCTGCGCCGCGCCCTTCCCACATAAACTGATCCGGCTGTGCTTTGCCAAACAGGAAGCCACGCTGGACGCTGCTGCGGAGCGCCTGTGTCAACTTTAAAACTGTGCGTATTGCAACAACCACTGGTGTGGCTGGACGGCGAGGCCAATCTCGCGCATTTCGACGGTCTGCTGGGTTCACTGACCGGCCGCGACCTGATTATTCTGCCGGAAATGTTCACCACCGGTTTCGCCATGCAGGCGCCGGGCAGCGCGCTGCCACAGTCACGCGTGGTGGAATGGCTGCATCAGTGGGCGAAAAAACTCGGTGCAATGATTGGCGGCAGCGTGGCGCTGAGCACGACGGAAGGCGCGGTAAACCGTTTCCTGCTGGTCGAGCCGCAGGGCAAAGTGCATTCCTACGATAAACGCCATCTGTTCCGCATGGCGGGCGAACATAATTATTACGTGCCGGGCAAACGCCGTGAAATCGTCGAATGGCGCGGCTGGCGTATTCTGCCGCAAGTCTGTTACGACCTGCGTTTTCCGGTCTATTCGCGCAATAAACAGGATTACGATCTCGCGCTCTACGTCGCCAACTGGCCTGCGCGCCGCAGCCATCACTGGCAAACGTTACTGACCGCGCGTGCTATTGAAAATCAGGCCTACGTCGCCGGATGCAACCGCGTCGGGGATGACGATAACGGCCATCACTACAGCGGCGACAGCCTGATTATTAATCCGCAGGGCGAAGAGCTGGCGCGCGCCGAGCCAGGCTCAGCGATGATTATCGACGCCGAACTGTCTCTTGAAGCGTTACAGGATTATCGCGAAGCCTTCCCGGCGTGGCGTGATTCCGATACGTTCCTGCTTCACGATTGAAGAAAGCGGCAACGCATAAACATCAGAAAGCCCATCCGCTGTATTTGCAGCGGGTGGGCTTTTAATTATTGATGATGATTAAAAAAATTACGGTTTCGGCAAACCGGCGATCAGTGCGTTGATCAGATCAGAGTTCGTCACCTGCTGCGGATGAACCTGGATCTCCGAACTGTATAACGGTGGCAATTTCTGGCAATAGGCATCCAGATCGGCCTGTGCAATCGTCGGCACACCATACTGGAATGAATTCATATTATCCGGCGGCAAGGCCCCTTCCATGGTGGAACCGTAGGCACCGAGTTCAATCAGGCTGTGCGAAGACTCATCCGGACCATGCGCAAATACAAATGTGCCGTATTTAGGGTGAGCGAGATAAGGCAACACTTCATCGTCACTCAGTCTGCTTCGCAGGTTATAACGCAGCTGCGCATAATTACGGGTGACCAGTAAAAACGCCGTCTGAATCAGCGAGGCTTTTTCGTTACCCGACAAACACATCAGCAGGTTGCCGTAATAATCGAGAAACGCCACGGCATTCCCTGTGCCGCCCTGTGCAATATCCTGATTTGCGGCTGCAATCAGATAAGGTGCCAGCCCTTCATCCGGCTGACCGCGGGATGGCGCGGTGTAGCTGAGCGCATCCGGGTAAAGGGCTTTTAATGCCACCACAACCGGATCACCGGCAGGCAAATCTTTGATATCTTTCAGCTGGTCCGGCGTTAAATCCGTGTTGATGCTGGCTTTAACCTGTGTCAGCGTGGCGTCAAAAGCCGTTTCGCACAGTGCTACCGTCTGAACATCCATAACGGCGTCGGCGAAGAAAGCCGGCACCGGCGCTGAACTGGCGTCGCGGGTGAAACAGTTATTCCCGTTAACTGCCGGATAGCTGAAAGTATTTTTTGCCACCTGAGCCAGCTCAGGCGAAAGCGTCGGGAAATCCGCCTGCGTATCCCAGTTAATACCTGAATAAGTATCGAAAGCGGCAGAAATAACGTTAAACCCGCCGGTAATAATCGAACCGGTACACATGCAGCACGGATCCAGCGACGTCACGATGGTAATATCAGACGGTGGCGGCATTTCCTCGCCTGCTTCAATTTGCGCGTAATACCAGTCAATTAACTGACGTTCACCATGAGCCGTCGGATCACTGGTCATATTATTTTTAACCACGTTATTATTAATCGCATTCAGCACATTACCGCTGGCATCGAGCATGACACCGCCGACGCTGAATGTATTCTGGCAATAGGCCACCAGCGCCTGTTCTGCCGCAGCAGTGGCCGCCGCTTCGACGGTCACATACGTTTCGCCCGCTTTAACCGCTGTGGCTTTTAATGAATCACAGTTGCAATTACACATATTAATTCCTTCCGTTAGATTAAGTGTATTGATTAAGATTCAGTAATTCGCGAAACGTGATTTTATAAACACGCCGGAATTAAAGAGACTGCATCGTGACAAATTCATCTGTATTAAAGAAACGGAAGGTGTTGTGCCAGCGATGGCACCGGGTTTATTTTATAAATCTGAACATATTCAGAGAGGAATTAATTTTGTTATAATTTTGATGAATATACATTTCACAATACCGCCCTGAATTATATATTTCAGGGCGGATATTTAATTAGCGATTCAGGTAATTAAATAAAACCGGACTTAAACCTGCCCGATAAAATCAAACTTGCCGATATTCACGCCCAGATGGCGCAGAATGTTGTAGGCGGTGGTGACGTGGAAGTAGAAGTTCGGTACCGCAAATGTGGTGACGTAGCTGTGCGCGGTGAATTTCAGTTCATGATTTTTACCTTTCACCACGATCTCACGGGATTCATCGCCTTCCAGTTTCGCGGCATCCACGCTTTCGATAAAACGCAGGGTTTTGGCAATACGTTCCTGCAACTGGGCAAACGTCACTTCATTGTCTTCCATCGCCGGTGCTGCCACACCGGACAGGCGGGCGATCGCGCCTTTTGACATATCACTGGTGATTTGCACCTGACGCGCCAGCGGATACATATCATCGGCAAGACGGGTATTCAGCACTTCTTCTTCCGATTTTCCGTTTTCCTTTGCCCATGCCGCGCCCTTCTCCAGCAATGCTGAAAGATTCTTTAAACCACGAACAAACTGTGCCGCCGTACTGCCATACAGAGATGCTGACATGATGCTTCCTTAATGAATGGGGTTAGAACAACCGGCGATACATTAGCGCGTTCCGTTCTAAACAGCGTGGCGTTTTGTAGTAGTCCGTGGCGGCCTAAATTCGCATTTGCGACTTACCGCGCCCTTTTTGTCAAAGCATGTAAACGAAGGCCGGGGTGGATCGCTTCTTGCATTCAATACTCCCGCAAAAAACATCTGACAGAGGATACCTGATGACCATCACCTTTATTGCACACTCCACGCCCGAACCTGCGTTGTACGGCGCGATGGCAGCGATACTTGCTGAATTACGCGCTTTGCCGCTGTGTCACTTTCCCGTCAGTCATGATGCACAACGTTATCCGAATGCCCGTCAGCACGTCACGGCGCAGGGACACGCACTGACCAGCGGGCTGGTCTGGCTGGAGCGCCTGACCGGGCGCGGTGCGGGTGAAGAGTCTGGTCTGGAATCACTGATTTATCGGGCACTTAAGGAGGATGTCGTGGTGCCGCTGCGCGAACCGTTATCCCCGGCGGTGGCTGCCGAAATCGCCGGACACGGCATCGGCGTTGAGTCATTAAACGTGGTCCGCAATAAGGATAAATTTCAACTCGAAGACTGCGATACCGGTAAAATTCGCAGTAACGGCTGGGGACGCGATGCGTTTGGCCGCTGGGCGCTCGGCTCGGTTTCACAGCCGGTAATGCGCGCCGGAAAGACCCTGCGCGTGGCGATAGTTGGCGATTTTTGTGAGCAGCGCGACAGCTATCCGGCGATGCTCGCTGCACTGGGAGACGCCGCCGATGCACTGGCAATGAACATTGACGTAGTTTATGTGACAGCGGGGTTAATGGGCAGCCAGCTCGACTGCACGCTTTTCGACGTCGATGGCATTATTTTACCGGGGGCAACATTAACGCCGGGCGATCACCAGGCCAGCCCGCTGGCGACCGCCCGCTGGGCACTGGATAACGCAACGCCGGTGCTGGGCATCAATCAGGGTATGCATCAGATGGTGACGGCGCTGGGTCAGAAAACACTCGGGCAGGACAGCGTGGTGATGCACGGCCCGTCCATGCTGGGCAGTTTGCAAACCGGGCTGCCGCTCGCCGAGCACGCGCAGCCGCGTCTGGGAAATTATCCGGTCGTCACCCGCAGCGGCAGTCTGCTGGCGAATAAAATGGGTGAGGAATTTACGCTGCGTTACAACCAGCGCCGCTATCTGAATCCGCATTTACTGGCGGAACTGGAAAGTTCGGGATTACTGATTTCAGGTTATGACGAAAGCGGGCTACAGGCGCAGGCGGTGGAACTGGATAATCATCCGTTCTTTATGGGTGTTCAGGGACAACCGGAGCTGATGTCGCGCCGCGAGCGCCCGAATCCGTTGCTGATGGCGTTCCTGCAACAGGTGCGCCAGGGCAATCGTGACCGGGATGTCAGCCATGCGGCGCTGACCCAAAGCGTGCGGTTAAAGCATCCGCACCTGCTGATGGGCTGAATAACACTAAGATCTAACTGCCGCGATACGTTGAATAAGAATACGGACTGATCAGCAGCGGCAGATGGTAATGATCCTGCTCACCGTCGATCATCACATCAACGATCGCCGTGTGGTAAAGCGTCTCGCGACCGGTTGCTTTGAAATAGGCGCCTATGTCGGCACACAAACGGTAATGCCCGGACGCCACCGGTTCCGGCGTTAATTTCGCGGCGCGCCCGTCGGCGTCGGTTTGGGTTTCGCTGATACGCGTGATTTTCTGCCCGTCGAGGCTTTCCAGCCAGACGCGCACGTCAGCCGCGGGCTGGCCCAGAGACGTATCAAGAATATGTGTGGTAATGCGGGTCATGGCTGGAATATCTCCTTTAAACGCAGCAGGGTAATTTCTTTGAGTTGTTGCGCCGTTTCGTGATCTTCTGCATCCGGCGAATTCTTCAGACGTCTTTGCAAGTTATCAAGAATTTCTTCTGAACTGCGCCCTCTGGCACGGATCAGAAATACCCGCCCGAAGCGCTGTTCGTAACGCTGATTGCCGTCATACAGCGCATCAATAACAGACTGCTGGCTGATATCGAGCGTCGCCTGTTCGCCACGGGAAAGCTGCGCTTCTTTACCGCTGCCGTTCGCCCGTTCGCCGATACGCGGATGCGCTGACAGTGCCTGAGCAATATCTTCAGGCCGCCAGTTTTCGCAGGCGGATCCGGCAGCTTGCAGCACGTCTTCCACAGATGAATAAGGCCGCCCGTCGCTGACCGTTTTCGCCCAGGCAGGAATATTCACCAGCGGGCGTAACAGCGCCACGGCTTCAAATTCAGACAGCGCATTAAATTCCTCAGGCGTCACAGATGGCCTCCGTCGAAACTCAGCACCGTATTGATATACGCCTGCACCGCATACGCCACATCGCCGGTAGTAACAGATTCATCAGGATGATGGCTGATGCCGTCCTTGCAGCGCACAAACAACATGCCGACCGGCCAGCATCCGGCGATAGCAATCGCGTCATGCCCGGCGCCGCTTGGCAGCGACATCACCTGCCCCTGTAAATGCAAAACGCTCTGGCTCAGGCGGTGCTGCAAACTTTCGTCGCACTCTGTCGCGCTGATGCCGTAAAACTGTTCGGCGGCAAACGTCAGCCCGCGCCGTGTGGCGATATCCCGGCCTTTCGTCAGCAGCGTTTCCAGCAGCGCAGAGAGATCATCATCGCGCGGACCGCGCACATCCAAAGACAGTTTCACCTGCCCCGGAATGACGTTCACCGCGCCCGGCAGGCATTCCAGTGTGCCTACTGTCGCCACCAGATTGCGGCCTGTGGCCGTGGTGATGTTTTCAATCGCCAGCGTCCATTCCGCGGCGGCGGTCAGGGCGTCCTGACGTTGCCCCATCGGCACAGTTCCGGCATGACCGGCGTGACCGGTAAATTCGCAATTAAGACGTCGCGCACCGTTAATCGCCGTCACCACACCCAGCGGTACATTTGCCGATTGCAGGCACGGCCCCTGCTCAATGTGCAATTCCAGATACGCGCAGAAATCGCTGACCGCACGCTGTGACGCGCCGATTTTCAGCGGGTCCAGCCCGGCATTCTGCATGGCCTGCGCCACCGAAATACCCTGCGCGTCCTCACGTTCCAGCCAGTCAGCGGGCCATGTGCCGGTCAGCCCGCGACTGCCCAGCAGCGTGATGCCAAAGCGCGTGCCTTCTTCGTCGCAGAAGCCGACAACTTCCACCGCCATCGGCAAACGGATGGCGTTCTGATGCAAATGTGCCACAAATTCCAGCGCCGTCAGCACGCCGAGCGGACCGTCATATTTTCCCGCGTTACGCACGCTGTCGAGATGCGAACCGAGCAGGATGGCGGGCTCCGACGGATCACGCCCCTCATAACGTCCGCAAATATTACCCACGCTGTCCTGCCAGACGCGCATACCGGCCGCTTCCATCCACTCGCCCACCAGACGGTTGGCCTGTAAATGTTCGGCGGAAAGATAGACGCGGGTCAGCTGTCCCGGTGTTTCGCTGATGGCGGCGAGTGCGTCGCAGCGCGCCATCACCCGCTCAGCAGCCAGTTTGGCGCTTTCGGAAACCGCAGCCAGCGTAAAGGCTTCTGCCATTACTGACCTCCTGCGTAATGATCCCAGGCAGCCTGCGCCCCTGCGCCGTATTTCGACGCAAAGCCCAGACGATGAAGCACCGCTTCCAGCGCCACCAGCGTTTGCAACACACAGTCTTTACGCGCGTTATAACCCATGGTGCCGATACGCCAGATTTTCCCGGCCAGCGGACCAAATGACGTGCCGATTTCAATGCTGAAATCGTTAAGCATCATCTGGCGCACCTGTTCGCCGTGAACGCCCTGCGGAATAACCACGCCGAGCACGTTGTTCATGCGGTTGTTAAGGTCACCGAACACTTCCAGCCCCATTCCCTGAATCCCCGCCAGCAGCGCGCCGCCGTGCAGTTCGTGGCGGGCGATGCCGTTATCAAGCCCTTCTTCCAGAATGATGCGCGCGCACTCGCGGGCGGCAAACAACATGCTGGTGGCTTCGGTATGGTGATTCAGACGTTCCGGGCCCCAGTAATCCATGATCATGCCCAGATCGAAATAGTTGGAGTAGATCATCTCTTCGTCGCCGTCGGCGTGATCGGCGGTGCGGATCCCTTCTTCGACACATTTACGGCGGCGGATTTGTTCTTCAAAGCGCGGACTAATGGTGACCGGCGAGCTGCCGGACGGGCCGCCGAGGCATTTCTGCAAACCGGCAGACACCGCGTCTAACCCCCACGCGTCGGTTTCCAGCGGGTTACCGCCAAACGACGCCGTCGCATCGGAGTAGAACAGTACGCCGTGACGGCGGCAGATTTCACCCAGTTGTTCCAGCGGCTGGAGCATGGTGGTGGACGTGTCGCCCTGCACGGTCAGCAGCCAGCGCGGTTTTACTGATTTAATCGCATCTTCGATTTGCTGCGGGTCAAACACTTCACCCCACGGCGCTTCAATCGTATGCACTTCGGCGCGGCACCGGCGGGCGATTTCACACAGCAGATGTCCGAAACGGCCAAACACCGGCACCAGCACTTTGTCGCCCGGACGAATACCGGAAAGCAGCACGGCTTCGATACCTGCGCGTGAAGTGCCGTCGATCAGTAAGGTCCACGGGTTTTCGGTTTTATACAGCGCGCGGTACAGCGCCATCACTTCGTTCATGTAGCCGGTCATCACCGGGTCATATTGCCCGACCAGCTGGCTCGCCATCGCCCGCAGCACGCGCGGATCGGCGTTGATTGGCCCCGGCCCCATCAGCAGACGGGTTGGCGGGTTGATTTGTCCGGGAGAGATGAAATCTGACATAGTTAATCCTTTACACTGTTAGCTTGCAGCAGCCTCATTCAGGCCGCGTACGGATGCGATAAACTGTCTTAACTCGGGAGTTTGCGGATTAGCAAACAGCGCGCGGCTTTCGCCCTGTTCCCACACGGTGCCCTGATGCATAAACACCACGCGGTCGCCCACTTCACGGGCAAAATTCATTTCATGCGTCACCAGCACCAGCGTCATGCCTTCTTTCGCCAGTTGCTCGAGCACTTTCAATACTTCGCCGACTAATTCCGGATCCAGTGCGGAAGTGATTTCATCACACAGCAGCACTTTCGGGTTCATCGCCAGTGCGCGTGCAATGGCCACGCGTTGCTGCTGGCCGCCGGAAAGATTCGACGGGTAATAATCCATACGATCTGCCAGTCCGACTTTCGCCAGCATCTGCGCGGCCAGTTCCCGGCATTCGGCGGCGGACTTTTTCAGCACGCGGCGCGGCGCCAGCATGACGTTTTCCAGCGCAGTCATATGCGGGAACAGATTAAAGCTCTGGAACACCATGCCGACGGAACGGCTGATATCGCGCGCCTGAGAATCGCGGTCGGTGATGGTCATTCCGCCCAGTTTGATACTGCCTTCCTGATAGCCTTCCAGCCCGTTCATGCAGCGCAACAGCGTGCTTTTCCCTGAACCGCTGCGGCCGATAATCGAAATCACTTCGCCGCTGTCGATATCCAGATCCACGCCTTTCAGCACGTGGTTCTGACCGTAAAACTTCTGAACCTGATTGATGGTGATCAGTGGCATTACTGTTTCTCTCCACGCAATGATTTTTCTAAATGCTGGCTGTAACGCGACAGCGGATAGCACATCAGGAAGTAGCCCAGCGCCACTAATCCGAACACTTTGAACGGCTCATACGTCACGTTGTTGAGCATGGTTCCGGCTTTGGTCAGCTCGACAAAACCGATAATTGAGGCCAGCGCGGTGCCTTTCACCACCTGCACGGAAAACCCGACGGTTGGCGCGATGGCAATCCGCAGCGCCTGCGGGGTGATAACACGCCATAACGTTTGGCCGAAATTCAGCCCCAGACAGCGCGACGCTTCCCACTGGCCCTTCGGTAACGCGGCAATACTGCCACTCCAGATATCCACCAGATAGGCACTGGTGTAGAGCGTGAGCGCCAGCGCGGCGGCCGTCCACGGGCTAACATTGATACCAAACAGGCCAAGCCCGAAAAACGCTAGGAACAGCTGCATCAGCAGCGGCGTACCCTGAAACAATTCGGAATAAAGACGCACAAAACGCGTCGGCCAGCGGCGTTTAGCCAGGCGCAGCAACAGCAGCGGCAAGGTCACCAGCGTACCGCCAATAAATGCGGTCAGCGACAGCAGCAAGGTCCAGCGGGCCGCCAGCAGGAGATTGCGCACAATGTCCCAGTCGGTGAAAGTCATCATCAGTTTTCACTCCCAAAGACCCGGCGTCCGGCCAGCAGCAACAGCTGACGCATCGCAACCGATAACAACAAATAAAATAACGTGGTGACCAGATACACTTCAAAACTGAGGAAAGTGCGCGACTGAATTAAGTTCGCCGCAAACGTCAGTTCTTCATAGGACACCTGCGATACCACGGAAGATCCGAGCATCACGATAATGCACTGGCTGACCAGCGACGGATAAATACGTTTCAGCGACGGTGGCAGCACGATGCGCAGGAATGTCTGGCTGCGGGTTAATCCCAGCACGCGTCCGGCTTCCCACTGGCCTTTCGGCGTCACCTGAATACCGGCGCGGATAATTTCGGTGCTGTAAGCCCCGAGGTTAATCAGCATCGCCAGCAACGCCGCTTCACCGGCGGTCATCTTCAGGCCGATGGCAGGCAGGCCAAAGACGATGAAAAATAACTGCACAACAAACGGCGTATTACGGATGGCTTCGACATACATGCCCCAGACAGTCCGCAGAATTTTATGGTTGCCGCAGCGGATGGCCGCGCCGCAAATCCCTATTGCCACACCGCCAGCCGTCGCCAGTACCGTCAGCTCAATGGTGGTCCATAATCCGGCCAGCAGTTCCGGCATGTAAGGCCACAGCGCGCTAAAGTTAAGCTGATAGGTCATGAAAATACTCCGTCAAAGCCCTGATCACGCGCCGATGGAGGCCGGCAGCGGTGCCTTCATCCATTTTTCAGACAGCGTGTTCAGCGTCTTATCTTTAATGCCTTCGGCGATCAGTTCATTCACTTTGTCTTTCAGCGCCGGTTCGTCTTTACGCAGTCCGACGTAGCACGGCGAATCTTTCAGCATGACTTTCGATACCGGGGCTTTGGCCGGATTCATACGGGCCACCGCTGCCACCACCAGATTACCCGTCGCGATGTATTCCACCTGACCGGACAGGTATGCCGACAGCGTAGTGTTGTTGTCTTCGTAACGCTGTATTTTGGCGTCTTTTGGTGCCACATCGGTCAGCGCCAGATCTTCCACCGCCCCGCGGGTCACGCCGATGGTTTTACCGGACAGTTCTTTCAGATCCGCCAGTTTGTCACCCTGCGCGCCAAACACGCCGAGGAAAAACGGTGCGTAAGCGTTGCTGAAGTCGATCACTTTTTCGCGCTCAGCATTTTTGCCGAGGCTGGAAATGACCAGATCGACTTTATCTGTTTGCAGATAAGGCACGCGGTTGGCGCTGGTGACCGGAACAAGTTGCAACTTAAGTTTCATCTTATCGGCCAGATACTGCGCCATGTCGATGTCATAACCTTCCGGCTGCAAATCCTTGCTCACCGAACCAAACGGCGGGAAATCCTGCGGTACGGCCACGCGCAGCACGCCGCGCTTCTGAATATCCTGCAACTGATCGGCCATCACGCCGGATGCCTGAAGCACCAGCATTGCCGCACCTGCCCAAGCCAAGAGCCGTTTATTCATGTTCATAGATTATCTCCGGTGAAAAGTTTTTGGAACGATAGATTCTTATATTTAAAACTTTGCAACGAATGTGCCAAAAGCAACGCCGCAAAAAAAATGTGCGCAAAGTCACGGTATGACAAGGGATTATAAAAATGCGGGCGGGATCAGAAGCGGTTTTTTTGCCCTGAATCAGGGCAAAAAACGGGAGTCGATGAAAAAACGGATGCACTAAAATTGTGCGAAAGCACCAGAAAAGCGCTCAGTTTGTTCTGCAAACGGGAATCAGCGCTGCTCCAGCTCATCCAGCGCGTTATACATATCGCTTATCTGATGAATACGCTGACGGCCTGAAGCCAGCATATCGTGCAGCAGCGCATTGCTGAGTAAATTCGCCAGACTCATGGCGGAAGAATAGCTGTCAAACGCCGAAACGCTGTCGAGCGGCGCGGCCAGATGCCAGGTGGCGAGCGGGGTCAGCGTCTGCGCCTGAGGCTCGCAAATCAGCAGCACCGGTATGCCAGCTGACTGTAACTGCGTCAGTATTTCCTTCGCCATGCGCGGCCTGCGGCGGAAGGCCACGAAAATCACCACGTCCTGCGCGGTGAGATCCACCAGTTCTTCCGCCAGCGTCTGCCCCGGTTGCGGCATCATCATTACACCTGCCCGCACCTGAATCAGTTGCTGGCGCAGATGCAATGCCACCGGATAACTGTTGCGAAAGCCCAGCAGGCGCACCTGTCGCGCCTGACTCAGCGCTGAAATCAGCGCACCAAACTGAGCGCTATCAATCTGGTTAATCCACTGCGTAAGATTCGCCATTTCCTGCTTATAGTGCCGTGATAACAAGGTGTTACCTTGCACCGCGTCACGGCTGTCAGTCAGCGGCATTCCGCTCTGGCGCAGGGTGCGCATTTCATCGCGCATATCACGATAGCTCGGGTAACCGAGACGTTTGAACAGGCGGCTGACCGTGGCTTTCGACACGCCGCTGAGCCGCGCCAGCTCTGCGCTGTTGTAACTCATCAGGTCGTCGATGCTGGCAAAAATAAAGTCGGCCACCCGCTGTTCCTGCGGTGTCAGTTCTGCGTAATGGTCACGCAGACGCTCATCAATCTGTTTCATCTCTGGCCCTTTTGTAACCAATGTTTCATCGGAACATACCATGCACTATGCTTGCCAGTGCAACAGAAATTAGCGTGAAAAACGCAAGACTCTGCCGATGTGGAACACCTCTTGCTTAATTCTATCCCTACGCGCCGACAACCCTGCAAGCGCGGGCAGCATAAAAAAAGCGTCTCAAAAAAGGACATCGCATGATTAACAGTAACAGCGCGCCGCTGGGCATGGCGGTCACACCTCATCATCTGGCAAGCCAGAGTGCGCTTGCGGTACTGAGGGAAGGCGGTAATGCCATCGAGGCGATGGTGGCCGCAGCCGCAACAATTGCGGTGGTCTATCCGCACATGAACGGACTGGGCGGCGACGGCTTCTGGCTGATTGTGCCGCCGCAGGGCAATCCGGTGGCGATAGACGCCAGCGGTGCCGCCGGCTCGCTGGCCTCTCTCGATTTCTACACCGGGGAATCGCATATTCCGCACCGTGGGCCGAAAGCGGCACTGACGGTCGCAGGCACGGTCGGTGGCTGGCAGGAAGCGCTGAATGTGTCGGCTGAATTTGGCGGCGATCAAAAACCCCTTTCACGCCTGCTGCGCGATGCCATCCGTTACGCCGCTGATGGCATTCCGGTAACGGCTTCTCAGGAAGCTGCCACCCGTGCCAAGCAACATGAGCTGAAAGACTTCCCCGCGTTTGCCGACGTTTTTCTGCCGAACGGCGAAGTGCCGCGCGCCGGTAACCGCTTCACCCAGCCGCAGCTGGCACAGACGTTATCCATGCTGTGCGAAGACGGGCTGAACAGTTTCTATCGCGGTGAACTGGCCGACAATATGGCCGCCGACATGGAAAGGCTCGGCATGCCGGTCACCCGTGCCGATCTGGCCGCTTACAAGCCCCGGCGCTGCGTGCCGCTGCGTCTCAAACACAGCAAAGGCGAAATATACAACCTGACACCGCCGACGCAGGGGTTAGTTTCACTCGCGATCCTCGGTCTGACTGACCGTCTGCCGCTCGAAACCATGGATGAAAGCGCGACGATACACAGCATTGTCGAAGCCACCAAGCTGGCGTTCGGCCTGCGCGACCGCTATATCACCGATCCGCGCATGATGACGCAGGACGCGCAAAGCTTGCTGGATCCGCAGTATCTCGACGCCCTCGCCACCCGCATCAAACCGCACAGCGCCGCCGGCTGGGGCAAAGGTAAAGGTCCGGGCGATACCGTCTGGATGGGCGTAATGGACAGCAGCGGGCTGGCGGTATCGTTTATTCAGAGCATCTATCACGAGTTCGGCAGTGGCGTCGTTCTGCCCCAGAGTGGCGTGCTGTGGCAAAACCGTGGCGCCTCATTCAGCCTCGATGCCAGCCATTTACTGGCACTGGCGCCGGGTAAACAACCGTTTCATACCCTGAATCCTGCCGCCGCACGTTTATACGACGGGCGCACCATGGTTTACGGTTCGATGGGCGGCGACGGTCAGCCGCAAACGCAGGCTGCGGTGTTTATCCGCCATGTGGTGCAGGGACAATCCTTGCAGCAGGCGATCAGCGGGCCGCGCTGGCTGCTGGGTCGTACATGGGGGGAAAGCTCAGACTCCCTGAAACTGGAAGGCCGTTTCGCCTATCCAACGCAGGCCGGACTGAGACAGCGCGGTCACGATGTCGAACTGTTGCCGGATTTCAGTGAAGCCGTCGGCCATGCCGGAGCCATTGTCCGCCACACCAACGGCATGTTTGAAGGCGCTTCCGACCCGCGCAGCAACGGCAGCGCGGCCGGTTTTTAAACTGAGGAACTGATCATGAAAAATACGCCTGCGGCCACAGACTGGGCCGCTTACATCCGCCAGATGGAGTCCGTTCTGGCGCTGGAACTCGACGATGTACGCCGTCAGGAACTGCTGGTGCAGTTCAGCCGTATCGCGCAAATGGCGCAACCGCTGATGGATTTACCGCTCGATTCGCGACTGGAAATCGCCGGGGTGTACAGAGCATGAAATCGTTTGATAATTTCACGATTAATCAGCTTCATCAGGCCATTACGCAGGGTGAAATCTCAGCCACAGAAATTGCCAGCGCCACGCTGGACGCAGTTGAACAGGCCAATCCGGTCATCAACGCGTATACGCATATCACCCGCGAACGCATGCTGAGTGAGGCCGCTAAAGTGGATAAAACCCGCGCCAGCGGAACCGCACTGGCACCGCTGGCAGGCATTCCGTATGCGGTGAAAAACCTGCTGGACGTCGCCGGTGAAGTTACGCTGGCGGGCGCGAGCCTCAACAGCAGTAACGCCGCCGCACGTCATGATGCCTGGACCGTTTCACGCCTCGCCGCACAGGGCGCGATGCTTTCCGGCATGCTGAACATGGATGCTTACGCCTACGGTTTCACTACCGAAAACAGCCATTATGGTGCCACCCGTAACCCGCGTGATCTGGCACGCGTCGCCGGAGGATCGTCCGGCGGTTCTGCCGCTGCCGTCGCTGCCGGTCTGGTGCATTTCACGCTCGGCAGCGACACCAACGGATCCATTCGCGTGCCTGCATCATTGAGCGGTATTCTCGGCCTGAAACCGACCTTCGGACGGATCTCCCGCCGCGGCAGCCAGCAGTTTGTCGCCAGTCTTGATCACATCGGTCCGATGGCGAGGTGCAGCGAGGATCTGTCGCAGGTCTATGACGCGATTCAGGGCACAGACTCTCAAGATCACTTCCAGGCAGATAAACCCGTGACTGCCACTTTTTCTCAGCTCGGACGCGGCCAGCAGGGTTTGCGTACTGCGGTGCTGGGCGGCTATTTTGCTACCTGGTGCGACGACCACGCTAAAGCTGCCGTGCACCAGATTGCTCAGGCTCTTGAAGCGCAGGAAGAAGTTGAAATGCCGCAGGCCGAACTGGCGCGTTCAGCGGCATTTATCATCAGTGCTTCTGAAGGCGGCAATCAGTATTTGCCAAAACTGCGCAGTATCCCGCAACAGTTTGAACCGTTATCGCGCGAGCGTTTACTGGCCGGCGCGATGATCCCGGCGGCATGGTACGTGCAGGCACAGCGTTTTCGTCAGCATTTTCAGGAACAAATCTTGCCCCTGTTTGATCACTGGGACATTTTGATTGCCCCTGCCACGCCATGCCCGGCAACGCTGATTGGTCAGGACACCATCAGAATTAACGGTCAGGATCTGCCGACACGTGCCAATATGGGTATGCTGACGCAGCCAATTTCGTTCCTCGGTTTACCGGTAGTGACGGTGCCGGTCACGACATCGACCGGCCTGCCAATAGGATTACAACTGATTGCGCCGCCGTGGCGCGAAGACCTGTGTCTGCGTGCAGCACGGGCGCTCGAACTTCAGGGCATAGTGAAAGTCAGCAGTTCTCCGGTGATGCCCGCGTAACAACCTGCATCCCGTTTTCCAGGGTGAAGCAAAAGAGTAAGAGACGAAATCATGAAAACTGAACATATCGACCGCCCGGCGATCCTTGCCGAAATGAATGCGGCCTTTTATCGCTATGAACAGGCGCTGATCACCAACGATACCGCCGTTCTCGACGAACTGTTCTGGCACGACCCGCGTACCGTACGCTTTGGTGCCGGAGAAAATCTTTACGGCATCGAAGCCATCCGGGCATTTCGCTCAGCGCGATCGGCGCAAGGGTTAGACAGGGAACTGGTCAATACGACCATCACCACGTTTGGTGATGACATGGCCGTCGCCAGCACGGAGTTTCGCCGTGAAGGCACGGACAAAATCGGGCGTCAGCAGCAGACATGGGTGAAAATGGCGAGCGGATGGAAGATTGTGGCCGCCCATGTGAGTCTGATGGTTTGACCGAACCATTGGGCGGTTCAGCTTTGGAAAGCTGAGGAAACCTTTTTCGGTTTAACCGGGATAAAAATGAGTTGTGGAATTTTCGGTTCCCACCGAGGGGAAATCTGAACGGTGACATTTTCGGTTTCTCAATAACAGCGATCACTTTTCACGCTGCGCCGAAACCGCCCAAAAGGGGCCAGGACGGGCCCCTCTTGGATCTCCCACGTCTTTTAACTGCATGCTATCGCTCGCTGGCTATGTTTCAGCAACCGCAGTGACAGGCTGGAAATCTTGCCGCTACGCGGTTCCCTCTCTCGGTCCTGAAGCCTCAGGTCTTCAGGCCGCTCCGTTCAGCAAGATTTCTGAATCGCCCGCACCATCTTAAAATTAACGGCAGACTGTTTTTCATCTTTTAGAAAAGTGGATTGGCGTGCTCAAAATTCAGCTGAACGGAGCGGCTTCAAGACCTATGGCTTGAAGACCGAGAGAAGGTAGTGCGAAGCACCTGGATTTTCGCCACCCACTAAAGCAACAGAACATGTCCGTCGTGCCCGCGACAGCGCGCAGTGAAAAAGCGCGGGAGTCCAGAGGGCGCGCGCTTACGCGTCCTCTGGGCCAGTTTGGGCGGCGAGCCCAAGGTTTTGAATTTGATTTTAAATTTGAATTTGAATTTGAATTTGAATTTCGAGATTAAACACCGAAATGTTTAACCCAATGGTCGGCAATGTCCTGCCGCTTACACACCCATACCTTCTCGTGTGACCCGATGTAATCGAGAAACCGCTGTAAAGCGCGAAATCTCCCGGGGCGACCGAGGATCCGGCAATGCATCCCGACCGACATCATTTTGGGTGACGTTTCGCCTTCTTCGTACAACACGTCAAACGTATCTTTGAGATAGGTAAAGAACTGCTCGCCGGTATTGAAACCCTGCGGGGAGGCAAACCGCATGTCGTTGGTTTCCAGCGTGTACGGGATCACCAGATGCTGTTTCGTTTCGCCATTTTCCAGTTTTACCGGCGTCCAGAATGGCAGATCATCGCCGTAGTAATCGCTGTCGTACTGGAATCCGCCTGATTCGGCGACCAGCTGACGGGTGTTCGGGCTGTCGCGGCCGGTGTACCAGCCGGATGGCGCTTTGCCGAACAGGTCGCGAAGTACGGTGATGGCTTTTTGCATGTGCTCCGCCTCTTCGGCTTTGCTCATGTTCTGATAATGGATCCAGCGCCAGCCGTGGCTCACGACGTCGTAATCCGCGGCTTTGATGGCGCTGACGATTTCCGGGTTACGCGCGAGCGCCATCGCGACACCGAAAACGGTCAGCGTCAGGCCGCGCTTCTGGAATTCATTGTGGATCCGCCAGAAACCGGCGCGTGAGCCGTATTCATACAGTGAATCCATCGACATATGACGGTCGGGAAAACTGGCTGCGCCGATAATATCTGAGAGAAATTGTTCCGAACCGGCGTCGCCGTGCAGGACGTTATTTTCCGCGCCCTCCTCATAGTTGAGGACGAACTGCACCGCAATCCGGGCATTACCCGGCCAGTTTGCGTGTGGCGGACGGCCGGCATAGCCAATCAAGTCGCGCGGGTAATTGTCAGTAAAACCGTTATCGAATTCAGGCATGGTTATCTCTCAGATTCAGTCCGGCAAAGCGGCCAGACAAGGGTTTTTCCAGCGGATAATCCAGATCACCGTGCTTACTGGTGGTCAGGCGAAGTGCGGCCAGCGACTCGACCATTTTGACCGCCGCACTGACGCCGTCGATCACCGGAATATTCAGCTCCAGCGTCAGTTCCTGCGCCAGATCGGCCATACCGCCGCAGCCCAGTACAATCGCCCCGCTGCCATCCGATTTTTTCGCGGCGATGCATTGTTCACGCACTTTCTGCTGCGCCAGCCCGCTGCCGTCTTCGAGCGAAAGCACCGGAAGATCGATCGCATGCAGCGCCGCGCAATGACGCTCGAAACCGTACTGATGCAGTAAATGGCGGGCAATAGTGAGGGTTCTTGGCAAAGTGGTGACGATGGAAAAACGCGTCGCCAGCATCGTGGCCAGATGCATGGCCGCTTCTGCAATGCCGATGACCGGCGCACGTGCCAGCTCACGCGCGGCCAGTAAGCCCGGATCGCCAAAACAGGCAATGATATGGCCGTCCACGCCGGCTTCGCGCCCGGCTTTCACCTGCTGCAAAACACCGAGCGTGGCAATCGCCTCATCAAAATGCCCTTCAATCGACGGCGCGCCTTCCTGCGGACAAACCGCCACAATTTGTGTATCCACGGCGGCAACAGAGCGCGCGGTTTGCGCCATGACTTCTGTCATCGCCAGACTGGTGTTCGGGTTGATCAGTTGTATACAAAGCGGTTTTGTCATCACTCTGGCTCCTTTCCGGCGACCAGAAGATGAGAGGAAAAGATATTCGCGAAATCAGGTACCTGCCCTTTATTTTGCTCAAAACGCAGGCTGGAAACGATGCTGTCGAAGTGATGCGACATGCTTTGCGTCAGCCCGGCAACGTCCCGCTTTTTCATCAGTTCCAGTAAATCATCGTGATCATGACACCGGCAGCCCTGTTGCCACGGCGTGCCCCAGGCGGCAATCGCCAGTGAAGAACGCAGCGTGAGCTGAGAAACCGATTCGGTCAGCACTTTGTTGCCGGAAATCGCCTGAAGCTGGACGTGGAAAGCAGCAGAAAGCCGGATTGCGGCCGGGCCATTACGTTCGTCGTGGGCGCGCTTTTCTTCCTGTACGAGTTTTTTCAGCGCCACCAGATGCGTGGACTGGCAATGCGCGATCACCAGCGGCAGGTTGGCGCATTCAAGAATTTTTCGGGTGGTGAAAACGTCGCGGGATTCTTCTGCGTCCGGCGTGGTGACATGCGCACCACGCTTGGGCAACAGCGTGACCAGTTGCACTGCGGCAAGGCGCTGCAACACGCGCCGGATGCCCGTCCGGCTGACAGAAAAAACTTCAGCCAGCGCTTCTTCCGGCAATTTACTGCCCGGCAAAAGCTGGTGTTCAACAATCGATTTCACCAGCGCGTTGTAAATGTGGTCGTCCTTATCCTCGGTAAAATAGGCCGTATTCAGCCCGCTCCAACTGGTCATTGCCGTTACTCCGTATACCGTTCGATAGATTAATCGTATACATGAAAATTATTTTTTGTATACAAAAAATGAAATATGGCCTGATTCGTGCAGTGCTCCTGTGACTGCTTTTCACCTTTGGGCAGCCGGTCACCGGCTTCCGACTTTTACATGTTGTTAATGACAGGAGCACGATTTATGCCAAATCAGGAAATCACCTCCGCCACGGCGTCATCCGAACAAGGCGCCGGGATCATCAAACCTTATTACAGCCCGCGGCTGTGTAATGATGATTTAGCTCCCACTCGTGACCAAAACTGGAGCTGGTACAACATTTTTTCTTTCTGGATGTCCGACGTACACAGTATGGGCGGCTATGTGGTCGCAGCGAGTTTCTTCACGCTCGGGCTGACCAGCTGGCAGGTGCTGCTGTGTTTATTGTGCGGGATTTGTATCGTGCAGATTTGTGCCAACCTGGTGGCGAAGCCGAGCCAGCAGGCTGGCGTGCCATACGCGGTGATTTGCCGTCAGGCATTTGGCGTGTTCGGGGCGAATATTCCGGCGGTGATCCGCGGGCTGATCGCGTTTGCGTGGTATGGCATTCAGACCTATCTGGCGGCCAGCGCGTTAATGCTGGTACTGCTGAAATTCTTCCCGTCCCTGACGCCGCTGACCGTGCCGCACTGGCTGGGCTTATCTGCGCTGGGATGGATTTGCTTCGGCATTATGTGGGTATTGCAGGCGATGGTGTTCTGGCACGGCATGAGCGCAATTAAGCGTTTTATCGACGTGGCGGGCCCGGCGGTGTACGTTGTGATGCTGATGCTGGCCGGATGGATTTTGTATAAAACCGGGCTGAGCAATATCTCTTTCACGCTGTCGACAAAAACGCTGACGGTCGGCCAGCAGGGCTGGGAAATGCTGACCGCCACGGCGCTGGTCGTCTCGTATTTCTCCGGCCCGCTGCTCAACTTCGGTGACTTTTCACGTTACGGCAAAAGCATGAGCGAAATCCGTCGCGGTAACCGCTGGGGCCTGCCGTTTAACTTCCTGCTGTTCTCGATTGTGACCGTGGTGATTGTTTCCGGTACACAATCCCTGTTTGGCCAGATGATTACTGACCCGATTGAAACGGTCAGCCGCGTGGGTAACAGCGTAGCCGTGGCACTCGGGCTACTGACCATGATCATCGCGACGATTGGTATCAATATTGTGGCGAACTTCGTATCACCGGCGTTCGATTTCTCTAACTGTTCGCCGCAGAAAATCAGTTTCCGTACCGGTGGGATGATTGCCGCCGTCGGCTCTGTTTTACTGACACCGTGGAACCTGTTCCAGTCACCGGAGCTGATCCACTACACGCTCGATGTTCTCGGGGCATTCATCGGGCCGCTGTTTGGCATTCTGCTGGCGGATTATTACCTGATCAAACGCGGTCATATGGATGTCGATGCGCTGTTTAACGCCTCCCCTTCCGGCCGTTACTGGTACCGCAACGGGTTCAACCCGAAAGCCATCGGCGCGCTGGTGCCTGCGGTGCTGATTGGTCTGGTCATCAGCTTTACGCCGAGCCTGCATCAGGTGGCGAATTTCAGCTGGTTCATCGGAGCATTTCTGGCGGGCGGTTTTTATCGCTATATCGCCCGTCATGACCGCGCGACAGGTAACGCAATGGGCTATATGAAAACAGAAGTGGAATAAATCGTTGTAACAGGGGAAAAAAGCCAGGAAGGCTGAAACGACGAAGCCCTGAGTGATTTCTCACTCAGGGCTTCTGAATAGTGGCGGAACGGACGGGGCTCGAACCCGCGACCCCCTGCGTGACAGGCAGGTATTCTAACCAACTGAACT
>NZ_JAEMGT010000161.1:0-1131 GCF_017655185.1 Rahnella sp. ChDrAdgB13
TCTGATAGTGCAGGCATGGCAAGGGTTGGCGGGGGATCTTACACATTTACGCACGAATCCTTACGCCTAGCCAGCACAGCCAAGTTGCCTGACTGTGCTTATCCGACAAAAGCGCGGCAGCGTGTTTAGATTTACAGTAAATGGCGTTTATGGTTCATCTGTTGGTGCAAAATACGCGCAATCAGAATATCCGTATCACGAACTGTATAAAAAATGGTATGTCGCTGAAATTCAATGCGCATTACGCCAGAAACAGCATGGTAATCCCGCCCCATATCTGGCATTCCGGCCAGTGTGTCGAAAAATGTCTCAAGTGCATCTGTATAATGCTCTGCCTGAACTTCACCAAATTTCAAGAGCGTATAGTCATAAATCCCAGCGAAGTCGTCCGCTGCCCGTTCGGTGAGTTTATACACGATGTCTAAGCTTTCTTTGTGCTGCTATATCCCGCAGTGATAGTGAGCTTTCACCACTCTCCAGCCCAGCAATAACGGCTTGGCGAACAACTTCATCGTTTGCTTCCTGCTGCTCCAGCAATCGCAGAGCAGAGCGCATAACTTCACTCGCAGAGCCGTAACGACCACTGTCAATTAATCGACTGATAAACGAATCGAGTTGTTCGCCAATCGTAACGCTTGTTGTTCTGCCCATAACGCCTCCTGTGTTAACTATAAACACAATAATAGAAATACTTACTTCTGGTGTCAATGAAGGGGTTGCACGACGGAACCTCTAACGGGGTTTGAGGGCCAACCGTACGAAAACGTACGGTAAGAGGAAAACTATCGTCTGAAAAATCGATTGGTGGACTGCTCTGTCCGATAAGTGCCATTTTTCGATTAAAAAGACGCCATTTTTAGGGCATTTTAACATGTCCATTATGTTTTATATATCAGACAGTTACGTCACTAGCGTACGTTTTCGTTCCATTGGACTTCAGACCCCTTTTATGCGCATAAGCGCATGAAGGCGACAGCAATTGTTATTTGTGACTCTAAGTTAAGGGTCGCCGGTGACGCGGCGCAGCCGCCCAGGTTTGATAGATTTTACCGATGCCCACCCCTCGCCCTTGTATGTAATAAGCATGTGGTGGTTAGCTACCATCGCATGAAGCGGAGAGAGCTTGGCCCT
>NZ_JAEMGT010000162.1:0-8960 GCF_017655185.1 Rahnella sp. ChDrAdgB13
CGAAGATGCCAGTCATCCTCTCTCGCCGACCACATTTGAAAAACCTGCTTTTAAAGCAGGTTTTTTTTCGTCTGTAAAAAGCCCGCGCCCTTCAGGTTGCGGGTTTTAGCTTCTGAGATTTCATTTCATCATCTTCAAATCACCTTTACGGTGATTTTTATGATCCTGATAAAGGAAGGGATTTTTGGCAGGACTTTTGAGGTCTGCGAGGTGCCATGTAATAAGGGTTGTCTGGATATTTTATTTGCACCCGACTTCTGGGACTTTCACGCAAATCGGGCAAGTAGTACGCTCTTACGAACAAGCAAAAAGTAAGCCAGAATTTAAAAATCCCTTAACATATTCTTTTCAATTAATGTCCATCCTCGCCCTCACTTATGGCGTAAAAACAGACAAAATACGTACGGATGTTCACCTGCACCATCAGTGTGCAATTGCGCCATTTTGGGGTTTTTTAACAGTGCTCAGATGAACACGTTCACTGATAGCCGCGCGCTGTTTGCTGCACTTCTCAGCATTTTCAGCTGGTTTCCACCCCAATCTCAAAAATAACCGTTCATATATTCATCATTTAGCCAGAAATTTTTAGGGAATTAATATGGGCTAAACCGCCAGGAATATTCTTTTACAAAGTGGATTGTGTGGTTATTTGATGTCCAGACTGAACATTCATCCTGATTTGGTTAATGAAATGTTTTTTTATGTTTGTTTGTTGTAACTCACAGTCTGTGTAAATGCCTGATGGTTATATTGACGTCAAGGAAAGGAGTTGCCAAATTGATAGCCCCAAGGAAGACCAGTGATTATTTCCGGTAAGGTTTTGTAAAGCCAGCTTTACAGAACGCAGGAAAAAAATGGCAGTTCACCATGCTCTGGTTGGACTTATTGCAGCGCACGAGCAAACACAGTCACCCGCATATAAAAATAAAGGGTGACGTGAGCTGTAAAACACAACACACACATCCACATCACCATTAATCGATGGAGCAGAAGCGATGACAATCTCTTTAGGTAAGTCGGGGCTACTGAAATTCAGTATGGGCCTGATTGCGCTGACCGTTGCGGCCAGTGTCCAGGCAAAAACGTTAGTGTATTGCTCTGAAGGTTCACCTGAAGGCTTTAACCCTCAGCTGTTCACCTCCGGCACCACGTATGACGCAAGCTCCGTGCCTATCTACAACCGTCTGGTCGAGTTCAAAATCGGAACCACAGAAATCCAGCCAGGGCTGGCAGAGAAGTGGGACGTTTCCGCTGACGGCAAAACGTACACCTTCCATCTGCGCAAAGGCGTGAAATGGCAGGACAACAAGGACTTCAAACCGACCCGGGATCTGAATGCGGACGACGTAATCTTCTCCTTCGAACGTCAGCTGGACAAAAATAATGCCTACCACGGTGTTTCCGGCGGCAGCTATGAATACTTCGAAGGTATGGGAATGGGCGATCTGATCAACAAGATCGTGAAAGTGGACGACAACACCGTGCAGTTCGTACTGAACCGCCCGGAGTCTCCGTTCCTGGCTGACCTGGCGATGGACTTTGCATCAATCCTGTCTGCGGAATACGCTGACAACATGATGAAAGCGAAAACGCCTGAGAAAGTGGATCTGGATCCAATCGGTACCGGTCCGTTCCAGCTTCTGCAATACCAGAAAGATTCTCGCATCCTCTATAAAGCCTTCCCGGGCTACTGGGGCACCAAGCCGCAGATCGACCGTTTAGTCTTCTCCATCACGCCTGACGCCTCCGTGCGTTACGCGAAATTGCAGAAAAACGAATGCCAGGTAATGCCGTACCCGAACCCGGCAGATATCGCGGCAATGAAGAAAGATAAATCCATCAACCTGATGCAACAGCCAGGTCTGAACGTGGGTTACCTGTCCTTCAACGTTGAGAAAAAACCCCTGGATGAAGTGAAAGTGCGTCAGGCACTGACCATGGCTGTGAACAAAAAAGCCATCATCGACGCGGTTTATCAGGGTGCTGGCCAGCCGGCTAAAAACCTGATCCCACCAACAATGTGGGGCTACAACAAAGACGTGGTGGATTACCCGTATGATCCGGCCAAAGCCAAAGAGCTGCTGAAAGAAGCAGGTCACGCAGACGGTTTCACTATCGATTTGTGGGCGATGCCGGTACAGCGTCCGTACAACCCGAACGCACGCCGTATGGCTGAAATGATCCAGGCTGACTGGGCGAAAATTGGCGTGAAAGCCAACATCGTGACGTACGAGTGGGGCGAATACCTCAAGCGTGCGAAGAACGGTGAGCACCAGTCTGTGATGATGGGCTGGACTGGCGACAATGGGGATCCGGACAACTTCTTCGCGACCCTGTTCAGCTGTGCGGCTGCAAAAGACGGTTCCAACTACTCCCGCTGGTGCTACAAGCCGTTTGAAGATTTGATCCAGCCAGCCCGTGCTGAATCTGATCACGCCAAACGTGCTGCGCTGTACCAGCAGGCTCAGGTTGTGATGCATGATCAGGCACCTGCGCTGATCATCGCCCACTCTACTGTGTATGAGCCAGTACGCAAAGAAGTCAAAGGCTATGTCGTTGATCCGTTGGGCAAACACCACTTCGAAAACGTAAGCATGGAGTAATAGCGCTTCGCTATTGAATCCACTTGTTAAGAGTTTTGTGAGCTACTAATAAGCCCGGAGCGCTACGGTTCTCCGGGCATTTTATACAGAGAGTACGGGATATGTTGCAGTTCATACTCCGACGTTTGGGGTTAGTTATCCCAACGTTTATCGGCATTACTTTGCTGACTTTTGCCTTCGTACACATGATACCAGGCGACCCGGTCACTATCATGGCAGGCGAGCGCGGGGTTTCTCCCGAACGTCATGCCCAGTTAATGGCAGATATGGGGCTCGACAAGCCTCTCTATCAACAATACTTCAAATACGTGAACGGGGTGCTGCATGGCGACCTGGGCACTTCCTTAAAAAGCCGCACCCCTGTCTGGCAGGAGTTTGTACCGCGCTTTAAAGCCACCCTGGAACTGGGTATCTGCGCAATGATTTTTGCCATCATTGTCGGGATCCCGGTAGGTGTGCTGGCGGCGGTAAAACGAGGCTCGATATTCGACCACACGGCCGTGGGGATATCGCTGACCGGCTACTCGATGCCGATATTCTGGTGGGGGATCATGCTGGTTATGCTGGTCTCGGTGCAGCTTAATCTGACGCCGGTGTCGGGGCGAATAAGCGACACTGTTTTCCTGGATGACAGCCTGCCGCTGACCGGCTTTATGCTGATCGACACGCTGTTCTGGGGCGAACCGGGTGATTTCGTTGATGCTGTGATGCACATGATTTTACCGGCTATCGTGCTCGGAACCATTCCGCTGGCGGTGATTGTGCGTATGACCCGTTCTTCCATGCTGGAAGTGCTGGGCGAAGACTACATCCGTACCGCGCGCGCCAAAGGCGTGAGCCGTATGCGGGTGATCGTCATCCACGCACTGCGTAATGCGCTGTTGCCGGTAGTGACCATCATTGGTTTGCAGGTTGGTACGCTGCTCGGCGGTGCCATTCTGACCGAAACCATCTTCTCCTGGCCAGGACTTGGCCGGTGGCTGATCGACGCACTCCAGCGCCGCGACTATCCGGTCGTGCAGGGCGGGGTGTTGCTGGTCGCTACTCTGATCATTGTGGTTAACCTGCTGGTAGATGTGCTCTACGGCGTGGTCAACCCGCGTATTCGCCACAAGAAATAAGGGGCGCACAATGTCTCAAACCACTGAGCCGGTCGCTAACGAGTTAGTGACGGCTGCGCCAGTGCCGATGCCGCCTCTGCGCGAATTCTGGCATTACTTCAAGCGTAACAAAGGGGCCGTTGTCGGCCTGGCTTACATCATTATTATGCTGGTCATTGCGATTGGCGCGAACGTGATTGCACCACACCTGCCTGCTGAACAGTTCCGTGACGCGCTGCTGCGCCCGCCGGTCTGGATGGAAGGCGGCAGCTGGAAATTCCTGCTGGGCACCGACGACGTGGGCCGCGATATTCTCTCGCGTCTGATGTACGGCGCACGTTTATCGCTGCTGGTCGGTTGTCTGGTTGTGGTGCTGTCGTTAATCCTCGGTGTGGTTTTCGGGCTGTTTGCCGGTTACTACGGCGGTGTGGTTGACGCCATCATCATGCGCGTGGTCGATATCATGCTGGCCCTGCCAAGTCTGTTGCTGGCGCTGGTGCTGGTGGCGATTTTCGGTCCGTCGATTGTTAACGCCTCGCTGGCGCTGACATTTGTTGCTTTGCCACACTATGTTCGCTTAACCCGCGCGGCGGTGCTGGTGGAAGTGAACCGTGACTACGTGACCGCTTCGCGCGTCGCCGGTGCCGGTTCTGCGCGCCAGATGTTCATCAATATTTTACCTAACTGCTTAGCGCCGCTGATTGTTCAGGCATCGCTCGGCTTCTCCAACGCCATCCTCGATATGGCAGCGTTGGGCTTCCTCGGGATGGGCGCACAGCCGCCAACGCCTGAGTGGGGCACCATGCTGTCTGACGTTTTACAGTTTGCTCAAAGTGCCTGGTGGGTCGTGACCTTCCCCGGTGTGATCATTCTGCTGACGGTGCTGGCATTTAACCTGATGGGTGATGGCCTGCGTGATGCCCTCGACCCTAAACTTAAGCAGTAAGGGGTTGGAGATGGAAACAACATTAACGAATGACGTTCAGGTCGGCAAAACGTTGCTGACCGTGGATAAACTCTCCGTTCACTTTGGTGACGAAGGGACGCCGTTCCGCGCCGTAGATCGTATCAGCTACAGCGTGAAGCAGGGCGAAGTGGTCGGGATTGTCGGCGAGTCCGGCTCCGGTAAATCAGTCAGTTCACTGGCGCTGATGGGGCTTATCGACTTTCCCGGCAAAGTGATGGCGGAAAAACTGGAGTTCGGTGGCCGTAATCTTCAGGGGATCAGCGAAAAAGAGCGCCGCCAGATTGTCGGTGCCGAAGTCGCGATGATTTTCCAGGATCCGATGACCAGCCTGAACCCGTGTTACACCGTGGGTTTCCAGATAATGGAAGCCATCAAAGTGCATCAGGGCGGGAACAAAAAGACCCGTCGTCAGCGCACCATCGATTTGCTAAATCTGGTCGGTATTCCTGACCCGGCTTCGCGTCTCGACGTGTATCCGCATCAGCTTTCCGGCGGGATGAGCCAGCGCGTGATGATTGCGATGGCGATCGCCTGTCGTCCGAAACTGCTGATTGCCGATGAGCCGACGACTGCACTCGACGTGACCATTCAGGCGCAGATCATCGAGTTGCTGCTTGAACTGCAACAGAAAGAAAACATGGCGCTGATGCTGATCACCCATGACCTGGCGCTGGTGGCGGAAGCTGCGCATCACATCATCGTGATGTACGCCGGTCAGGTGGTGGAGTCGGCCAAAGCCACGGAAATCTTCCGTGCGCCACGCCATCCGTATACCCAGGCGCTGCTGCGCTCGCTGCCGGAATTTGCGGCAGACAAAGCCCGTTTACAGTCATTGCCGGGCGTAGTGCCGGGTAAATATGATCGTCCGAACGGCTGTCTGCTCAATCCGCGCTGCCCGTATGCAACCGACCGTTGCCGTACAGAAGAACCCGCGCTGCGTGACCTCGCGAACGGGCGTCAGTCGAAGTGCCATTATCCGCTGGATGATGCCGGGAGACCTACTTATGAGTCCTGATAACACCCAATCGCAGCCGCTGTTGCACGCGATTGACCTGAAAAAACATTACCCGGTGAAGAAAGGCATCTTCGGCCAGGAACGTACCGTGAAAGCGCTCGACGGCGTGTCGTTTACGCTCGAACGCGGTAAAACGCTGGCGGTAGTCGGGGAATCCGGTTGTGGTAAATCCACGCTGGGCCGTCTGCTGACCATGATCGAAGTGCCGACCGGTGGTGAGCTGTATTACCGCGGGCAGGATTTACTGAAACCTGATGCGACGGCTGAAAAACTGCGCCGTCAGAAGATCCAAATCGTGTTCCAGAATCCTTACGGGTCACTCAACCCGCGTAAGAAAGTTGGCCAGATCCTCGAAGAACCGTTACTGATCAACACCAAACTGACCCGCGAAGAACGTCGCGAAAAAGCGCTGGCGATGATGGCGAAAGTGGGCCTGAAAACCGAGCACTACGATCGTTATCCGCACATGTTCTCCGGCGGTCAGCGTCAGCGTATTGCCATCGCCCGAGGTCTGATGCTGGATCCGGACGTGGTGATCGCCGATGAACCGGTGTCCGCGCTCGACGTTTCCGTGCGTGCGCAGGTACTGAACCTGATGATGGATTTGCAACAGGATTTGGGGCTGTCTTACGTCTTTATCTCTCACGATTTGTCCGTGGTTGAACATATCGCTGACGAAGTGATGGTGATGTACCTCGGCCGCTGCGTGGAGAAGGGCTCGAAAGAGGCTGTCTTCAGCAATCCGCGCCATCCGTACACACAGGCATTGCTGTCCGCGACGCCGCGTCTGAACCCGGACGAGCGTCGGGAACGCATTAAGCTCACCGGCGAACTGCCAAGCCCGCTGAATCCGCCAGCCGGTTGCGCCTTCAACGCCCGCTGCCGCCGCGCGTTCGGCACCTGCAAACAGTTCCAGCCACAGCTGAAACAGTACGGCGACCAGCTCGTCGCCTGCTTCGCCGTCGATCAGGATGAAACCGGCACGACGCAGACCGTCGCGTAATTCTGAAGGATTTGCAGAAATGACAAAGCCCGCGAAAGCGGGCTTTTTTGTGGGTGATATTTACGGTGGAATATTTGGGATGACTACTTAGATCAATAATAAATAAAAATTTGGGAATAATATAACGGCCTTGATAGCAACAATTAGCTGATTTCATATGGATAAATCATATACGTTGTTAATTAATATTTACTTTATCAATGACTAGTTCAGTTTATTGATTCGTATATATTTACCACATCAATTAAAAGGAAATTATATGTCACAAATCAGACTGCCCGCCAGAATATATACAACCCCCGCAGGTGCGAAGTCCTCAGAGGATTTGCACTATGGTGATATGACAGAGCAGCAACTCAGGTCTGTCTACCAACTGGATGATGTTTCAGCAAGAGTAAACCCCTATACCCTGACTAAAATTGAAGAGTTGAAGGCTTCTCCTTTTTCGGATTATAATTTTCCCGATCGTCCCTCTTCTTTGCTCATCGATTACTTTCCAAAAAAGACATCACGTTTTCTTCATTCTTATCCGGAAGTAAAAAGTACCCTTTCATTAAAACAATGCAGCGATATTCTTTTTGATGAAATGAGGGAACTGTCTAAACCTTTCGCCTTATATGGCGTTTACAGCGGGCTGATCGTGAAGATGATCAACCATATGCAAAAGAACAGCGGGTTGCTATTCCGGGATTATCTTTTAAACAGGGCACTTGAGGATCAGATAAGACATGATTTTTCTGGGGGGAGTACTTTAAACAGAATCGCTAAAGGTTTGTCTGATAACATTGACTGGAATGCTAATATCTTACCAGAATCATCTATATTAGATTTAAATGCAGAAGTTAGAGCTGGGAGAACACCTAAATTCACTCGATTCAAAGATAAATTTAATGGAATGGGAATTACAGTTCACGATACTTATTCTACACAAATAACGCTAAATTATCTGTCGATCAAAAAAGGCGAGTTTGAAGCTTCTCTACATTACAAAGTTCAGGATCATTTTGGACTAGATAAATGGGATATTATGAAATCAGAATATCATACCTTCAGGTTTTTCAGAGTTTGGTTTTTTTTACAGCACTATAACAAAATGGCTTTCAAACCTTTTGTCACAGAGATGGAGTGTACTATAAGTATTTCAGGGCGTAAGCCATGAGGATTAAGATAACACTATTCGTTATTGCAACACTACTTTTTGTAATTTCTTTACTTATTTCTTTAAGGGAGCCTGAAGTTATATTTGTACACCAGGGGAATGAATTCACAGATATAGTGGTGAAAAAATTCCCTTTGACTCAGAGAGGAAGAGTTAAATGGTGGGGTGATAACAAGTTATATTTAAAGGAAAAATATGGAATACCAAAAGCTGATGAATTCGGCCATTATCATATTTTTATTTTTGATATAGGAGATGGATTCAAAAAAAATTCAGAGGCTGATTCCATATGGTTTTCTTTTTCTACTACTGATCTGATTTGTTTTGATGAAATTAAATCAGAAGACAGGTGTATCGAGAAAAGTATTCTTATGCGAGTAACAAGGAAAAAAATGGGTGAGACGAGTTACATATTCGATGGTGACTAAATTTATCAAAATATTCTGGTGAAGTATAACAGTGAGGTTTTTTAAAATTACTTAGGTCGGAGTGAATATGACATGCTGAAAGTAAAACATAGCACTATCAGATTTTTCGAATCTGGTTTGTTTTGCAAAGATGGGGAAAATTTTGATTCAAACCATTCTCTAACGAAATGGAATAAAATATTTCCATTCAAGGAGGCATTCGATGAACAAAAAATTCGTTATTCTTACAATCATTATACTAATTATAGTGACTTTTTTTTCGTTTTAATAAAACCGGAAATTATCTACGTCCACGAAGATGAGGATAGTACCGTTATCATAGTTAGAAAATTTCCCATTACGCAGAGGGGAAAGATTTACTGGTGGGAAAGTAATAAGGATAGCCCTCTTATTAAAAATAAGATATCTGATGTCGATGAATATGGTCACTATTTTGTAGGAATAGAAGATCTTGGCGTAGGGTTTATAAAAGTATCAGAGGCAAGATTTACATCATGGTATTCCTTTTCAAAGAATGATCAGATAATGACAATTATTCATGATGAAAATAATAAAATTTCTTATTTGATAGATGATGATGAAATCTTAAAAAAACCACAAAATGAATATTAAATAGGCTTTGTTGAATAAATCGGATTTAGATAAAAGCTCCCCTCGTCGCTGACTTTCTCAGGCAATCCTTACG
>NZ_JAEMGT010000163.1:0-1429 GCF_017655185.1 Rahnella sp. ChDrAdgB13
ACCGGTTTTCAGGGTGTAAATTGCTGAAGCTCCACTGGCATCAACAACTGCCGTCAGTTTGTCCTCAAGCGCTGCCGTGACGTCACCGATTTGCGCCTGCACCTGAGTACTTAAATCCGCCAGTCCCTGATCTACTTCAGCGATGGTGGTTTTAACCGTCAGAATATCAGCGCGCACTTCACCGTTCTGAGCGAACTGGTGATCTACAGTTGAGTTGAGGTTTAAGGCGTTCTGCAGAATGGCGTCGATGTTGGTTTCAATGTCACCCGTTAGCCGGTCCCCGTCGGAGGAATTGAGGAAATCATCCGCGATATCACCGAGGTAATCGTCGGCATTATCGTTCACCATCCCTCTGACCCAGTCGGTGTAACCTGACTCATTACCGGTCTTGTCCACCAGCTGCGCGCGGTACCAGAAAATCTGCCCTGCTTTCAGCCCAAGTTGCGTGTAAATGGCCTGCGGATATGGCACGTCGGACAGCAGCAGCGGGTTTGACTGGTCGGAATTTGGCGTGTACTGAATCTCTGTTTTCAGCGTGTCGGAGGTGTTTTCCGGGAAGCCCCAGTTCAACTGAATACCCCAGTTGATGCCGGTGGCCATGAAACCAACCGGCTTCGGCGGGTTCCCCTCTTTACCAGTCAGGGTAACTTCTACCGAATAACCCCACCCGCTTGATATCTCCGCTGCATTAATGGCACGCACACGCACCAGATAGCGGCCAGCGTAAATGCCAGGCACTTCAAACGACGTGGTAGAGCTGCGCGGAACGTTTACCCAGTTCCCGTCGTTGCGGCGCCACTGTGCCTCGTAAGCGATAGCGTTAGCCGTCGCGTCCCACGTGGCCCGCATGGTCTGAACGCTGATCCCCTGATTGACCACAGAATAAGAGCCGATCTGAATATTGGCAGGGGCAGACTGGCTGCCCGGCGGGATAACACTGATCGGGCGTTCGTCGATAATGGCGCCGGTATCAATGCGCGCGTATTTATCCGGGTCGTGATACGCCGCGGAAATGGTGAACGTATTGTCGTTGTTGTCAGAGACGCTGAGCACGCGGTATTGCTGTGCATACAGTTCGTCTGATTCAACTACCCATACGCTTTCAGATTCCGGTGTTTCACTGTAGGCGGTGGTGACAGTGACAATCTTCCCCGACACCGACTGAATTGTGCGTGACTGAGCTGCACCGGATGGAAGGTTTAAAATAAGTCGTCCACCAGCAACAGCATCCGGCACGCGGTCCAAAGTAATAGCGCGGCCGTTCACCGAACTTATACGGCCACCGGTCACTTTTCCTGACAGCATTTCGTCTGCAACCGCAATGATGTAACCCGGCTGCGGGATCATGCCATCCAGCCCGACCGAGAAAGTAATCACGCGGTCCTTATTATTGGTCAGAATACCCCAGCGCCCTTTCCTGTTTGCCTCT
>NZ_JAEMGT010000164.1:0-6816 GCF_017655185.1 Rahnella sp. ChDrAdgB13
ATGATTGAGTACCCGGAGCGAATGTCCGGGTACTGACAAACGGGCGTTTACACAAAATCTGGTACAGGCCCTGCAAACAACGGAGTCATCCATGAAAGCATCCTGTAGCATCGCAATCAGCGGCCAACATAGGCAGAGTCTGTTTTCATCCCGCCGCGTCTCTTACTCCCGATCTATTGGGACGCGCCCCTGTCGGATGTCCCTGGAAAACGTATCAGACAGATTGCCGGGCTGCAGCGGTTTCATCCGGTTTTTCTTTTTCACGTCGGGGAAAGCAAGCGTTGTATCCAGCAAGCCGTGGTTATAGCAGTATTTGTCGGCATGACCACTCAGCAGTATTCGCCAGTTATAGCGCATGTCAGGGCTGAGTGACTGTCCGTGGCGGAGGATGTTGGTGGTGCAATTATTCCACAGAGTGTGATATTTCTCCGGAAAATCATGAATGCGTGTGAGGCGTTGCAGATAATCATGCAGCAGAGAAGCCGCATCGGGCGGTGTCAGAGACAGGGGATAGATGAAAACCCGTTCCTCGCGGACACTGGCCCGGACGCCAATAACATCCCGTTCATCCGCAACCAGATAAATAACCGGGTATTGCCGCAGGAATCCCCTGATGACTGACCACGGTTGCCGGAGTTTGCGGCGGGTTTCAACCGAAATGGCTATCCAGGTACCATCAGACAGACCAAAGCTCAGAAAAACATGGGCAATGTGTCGGCTTCCCCAATATGACAGTATCAGGTCTGTTCCCTGCACGTCGCCTAAGCGGAAGGTACGATCATACCAGGCGGGGAGGGGGGGGCCGTTACTGTCATAACGAAAATTCCGGATATGATGCAGTGTTAATTTGTCATTATCTTGCCAGGTGACGTATGACAGCCTTTCATATTCAGGAAGCCACGGCTCTTTCTGTTTAGCGATCACTGGAGGTATCCTTCTGCCGGTATCGTCTGCTGAACCAGGTCAGTCTGACCGGATGGACGAGAGCATGCAGGGCCCGGGAATAATCCAGTAACAGCCCCGGAGTCCAGGCCATCGTTGTTGCCCTTTTACGCAACTGAGCGGCTATCCAGAGCTCGGGTATCAGAAACAACCGCAGAAAGTGGATCCACCCGCCATGACCGCCACGAACACCGTCCAGAGCAGCCTCAAGTGCATAAGCCACACTGCTTGAACAGTTTCGCCAGGTGAGATTGTAAATCTCCTGTTGTCGGTATTGTGTCCAGAAATGCGTCAGTGAGGCTGGGCTGAAATCATGAAAAACAATTTTCCGGTCCGACTCACACCAGGCGGCAGCCTCTGATGTGTAGCCCTCCTTGAACTCTCCAGCCACGTTATTATCTCTTACCGCTCTGAGTGTATTGAAAAACTCTGCTGGAGAACGGTCTATATCCACTGCCGGATACAGGCTGATGTAGATATCCGGCCCCATCTCAAGTGCCGCGTGGCCCGTTGAGATTACGCCTCTGGCGTCTACTGCTGCGATATACCGGTTGAGCACGGGTCTGGAAACGGGAGTCGTTGCGGATGAGCCTTCCGGTGTCCATACGTGTACTGTCAGTTGCTGTCCCGGCTGTGCGGTAGCAACGGCATTTGATTCTTCAGCCTGAACATCCGTTCCCAGTAAATCATCTGGGGTGAACATATCAAAAATCCGGTAGCCATCTCTCAAATGTCGCAGGCGGAAAGCCAGTAGCGCACACTGAATACCACTGGTCAGCATGAGCATGCCAATGAGCTGTGGCACGGTACCGTCATGTTTCGCGGGATAGGGCAGGAAAAGGAACAGAGCAAATATAAGCTGGAATATCCCCCCACAAAGCGCTCTGCGCCAATGTGGGTACCGCACGACCCAGGCTGACGTAACCACAAACAAACCGGTCATGAAACAGGCAAAACCAAAAATTATGGCCATCATCAGGTTACTGCTGTGGCGGCCTGAAAGTATCAATATAGCGACAAATCCGATTATTCCACCTTTGAAGCAGAAGATGCTTCTACGGGCACCCTGCGTACCCGATGCAGTCAGCAGGGTAAGCATACTTTCAGCCAGCAGAAAATAGCCAAACACATGGAACGGAAAGTAACTGGCTTCCATCATGCCGTCCGCCAGCACCGCAGCACCGGCAAAACTCCACAGAAGACTGGCAAGGAAAAGTATCGGTGAATTGCGACGTACAAAATCTGAACCCGTAAGCAGAAGCGCTATCTGGAGCATGGTCAGAACTCCTGTTTTGCATGAGGCGTCAGTACATTGCCTGCTTCAGTCCAGTATCCAACAAGGATGTTGTCGTGCTGTCCAGGCATACAAAACATATTCCGCTCTGCAATGACGACCTCTCCAAATCCAGGCAGAGACAAGCGGAAACGGTATTCTTTTTCAATCTGTTTTCCGGCCAGAACCGCCTGCCATCGTGATTCAATTTTTGCCTGGGTTGGCGCACCTACCAGGGCGAAAAGTGATTCACGGGAGTGAACAGCGGCAGTGACCTTACCCAGGTTGCTGACGACTGTCGGATCCCAGTGGATGATGCCAGTTCTTATATCCAGATAATAGGCGACCTCGCCATCATCATCCGGCCTGGCGGCGTTAGCATTAAAGATTGTTCGCATCTGAATACGAATAAATATCATCAGGATCGCAGTGCCTGCCAGATAACACTGCGCAATCAGCAGCGGTTCTCCGTAGAGCAGTCCCTTAATAAAAAAAGGTCCGGTCTGCTGCCATGAAAAATAAATAACGAGCGTACAGAATAAGGCGTATACCAGCGCGCCAGCGCGGTCACTACTTATGACCGGGACCAGCACAGTGATCAATACAGGGATGCAGGCCAAAGCATAAACTCCCCCAACCTGATCTTCCCGCGCCGGAGGCAGGGTAAATATCAGCACGGTACTGAAAACGGTCAGTGCTGCAGCAACGACGGCGGCGAACCACCTCCTGTTTACAGGGGGATCTGACGCACGCACCAGTCCGGTCAGCACCGTAGTGATAACAATACATCCGACAACATTTGCTGCCCACCAGATCCCTGCAGTACGAATAAATGAAAACGCATACTGCGAAGCCAGCCATCTGGTTCCTGCAACAGCGGCGATGGCACTAAAAATCCCAACTGACACCAGCCATACCACGACTTTTCGCAGATCATCCGCATGTCCGGCAAAGCGCCTGACGCACCAAGTAATCATAAAGTCACAGGACAGCGAGACAACAGACAGCACCAAAGACGTCCCCGGAGAGTGCCGCATCAGTGCATCAAGCAGGGTTCGCGTGAGAAAAAGTGCCAGATAGATCAAATACCATTTTTTGCCGGGTGCCAGAAGGAAAGCGCTAACGGCCACACCCGCAGGGAACCAAACAAGAGCAACCCTGCTGATCGGATCGTCAAGCAGCAACGAACAATAGCCGAGCGTAAAATACAGCAGGGACCAGGGCAATATATAAAGGAAGAGTCTGTATCGTTCTGATGCTGATTCTTTCACAGGCAACCCCAGAGTTAAATACCAGGAAACCGATGGTTAATAATGAAATTGCAAGGAGCCGCGTTTCTCACCGGTATGTCAACGGGTATCCACAAGGGCCCGGGTCCATTATTTGCAGGTAAGATGCCATTCATGGACAGCGGCCTGATATTTTTGACGCAGCGGACCCACCGGGACATATATCGTTTTTATCATTTATATCGCCTAAAGTCACATTCCCTATATGATGGCATGCAGTCTGCAGGAGAACGAGGGCAAAAACGCAGCTCAGTCTGAATTTCATCAAGACTTATCCTTAATTTTTGTATGGTTACCAACCGTAACCAAATATATTCTGTTGAACATACATGCTGCCTGCTGTCTTCGGGATTTTCTCTCCGGGGGCTTGCTGGCATTATTGAACAACGCTTGTTAAGTTGATCAGACAGTAATACTCGTAGATCAGGGTTTACAGTGACGAACGAATCTCAAAATGCTGGTACTCCGCTGTCAGCTTTGTCGTATCCCGCCTTGTCTGTGGTGGAAAGTGGATGATCTGAATCACGGAAAGCTTGCGACAAGGGAAATGCGTCCGCAGACGTCAGCATCCGACCGTGTCTGAATACGATGGAAGATTAAAAAAAAGCATTCCACCTGCATTCAATATAATTTATAAATTCACGAAACAAAAAAGAATAACGACTCCGGTATCGCCATACAAGATAAATGGGTAATTTTGGTAATTGCCATTCTGGGAGGAACTCAACCAGAGAACCTTCTTTAATGTTATGATTTACTGTCCATTTAGGTACCGCGATACAAATACCCTTTCCTCCAATTGTCATATTGACAATACCTCTCGTACTGTTTGAAAGAAATAATTTTCCGTATTCTATCATTAAGTTAATTGATTCATCTTCTTTTTATAAATGTAAAGTTTGATTCAGTGATGGATGATCAAGTTTAATGATAGAATGACCATGGATGTCGGTCGGGTTGCATATCGATTTTGTGTTTTTTAAATACTGCGGAGAAGCATACATACCAAATGGTACGGGGTTTAAGTTTTTATGTATCAGATCAGGGCTATCAATAAATCCGCTTTTTATCACTAAATCATCAAATTCTGGCGAATCAGCTGAAAAACTCCCGGCTTCCCTTGAGTTTAAATTAATATTAGCATCCTGATGGCTATCCATATAATCCCATACCCACGAACTAATCAGTGAATCACATAACACTCCAGGGGCGGACAGTTTTATGTTGCCGCTCATAGATGTGTTTATATCGTTGATTTCATTAACAAGGGTATGATAGGTATTGCACAATTCCATGGATTTTTTATACGCAATCTTTCCTGCAGTGGTAATCTCGAAATGATGTGCATTTCTTCTTATTAGCTGACAATCAAAAGTATCCTCTAATTTAGCAATCGATTTGCTGATTGATGAAATGCTAACCTTGATTTCTTGCGCGGCTTTAGAAAAGCTTTTTTTATCAACAACCTTTATAAAAACTAACCAGTCATATACTGTTCGATATTTTTTGCTTTTCACTATATTCACCATCCATACCCAAAAGTGTTTTTATTTCAATAAATTCATTCACTGAAAAAATCATTATCAATGATAAAATTAATCACAGAATGCATAATCATAATGAAAATATCACTTAATAATTAGATAAATGATACAATATTAACAATTGCGTTACCTAAATAAACGCTTAACGGTGGTGATGTTTCCATCATCTGAAGAGGGGCTTTGTTGAATAAATCGAACCTTTGGCCGTAGTCAGGATCTGATCACCACATTCACGATCCTGTAGCGGTGGTAATCCCCCCGAAAAATCGGTGTGTTGATAAGTAGAATTATCTCGTAATCTGAACCGGGGAGAGTTCTATGAAAAAATCACGTTTTACTGACAGCCAAATCATGTCCATCCTGAAACAAGCTGGGGCCGGAACACCGGTGGCCGAACTGTGCCGTGAGCACGGCATGAGTAATGCCAGTTTCTATAAATGGCGTTCTCGCTATGGCGGGATGGATGCTTCCATGATGACCCGCCTTAAAGGGTTCTGTCGCATTAACGACAGCAGACCGGCTGAAAATGCGCTGCCTGCTTTTCAGGCAGCCAGAAGGTAAAACTGTTCTGCCGGCGACAATCCGTCTCCGTCAGGATGAGCATACTGCCCCTTGCGTATCATGTGAACCAGCTCAATACCCGCAAGGACAGCCTGCGCCCGGCGGAATGATTTGAATCCCAGCATCTGTCGTATCCGGCGTTTGATATTACGGTGATCCTGCTCAACCAGATTATTCAGGTACTTATTCTGTCTGACCTTTATGCAGTCATCTGCCTCTTTTCCGGTATTACGTTCCGCAAGGGCGGCGGTGTTTGCACCGCTTTTATCGATAGTCACCACTTCCGGTTCACCATGGTGGCGGATGGCCTTACGGAAGAAACGCAGAGCTGCTGCCGTATCCCGCTTCGCCGTCAGCAGGAAGTCAATGGTCTGCCCTGCGGTATCGACGGCCCGGTACAGGTATTTCCACTGCCCTCTGACTCTGATGTAGGTTTCGTCCATTCGCCAGGTACCTGCGGACACACTGAGCGATAACATCGGTGGGATAATGCGGGCGTCCTGCGTGAAGGCGGCATTCAGCGCCGCTTTTTCAACATAGAAGCCGTTGTCTCTTGCAGGGGCAGGCGTCACGCCGGATTTCCACTCCCGGTTATCCATCACGTAATTGTCCCAGCCCTGGTCTTTTAACGTTTCCGTGGCGTAGGTCAGCCGGAATAAATCCGACTGTGCAGCCAGATCACCACTGCAGGAGCGCCAGAGGTACTCCAGATGCTGATGTAATTTACCCGCAGCCCCGTGTTTACGACCACGCTCAAGCAGCCATTGAATATCAATGGCGACGCTCCTGGGGAAGCGCCTCTGCTTTTGAGCCGTCGCCAGCCAGCGGATAATAAACAGGTTTTCGGCATATGGCGTACCGGTCGCACCGTCCTGACGGGCCAAACCTAACGCCGCCAGTGCGCAAAACGCCAGATGGCTAAGCGCTGAGGTGGTATTTTCCGGTATATCGGATCCGGTCTTGTCTGACAATGGCTACCCTGCCCTTTGAAACGAAGCGTTAGTGGCTAATTTGTGCCAGGTCATCAGCGGTCAGACCGGTCATTTTCATGACTGAATCGCGATCGATACCGTTTTGCAGCATTGTGCGGGCAACTTCGAGTTTGCCTTCGAGTTTGCCTTCATGGCGTCCTTTCTCTATACCGCGTTGTTCACCAAGCTGGATACCCTTCTCGATGCCCTTTTGTTCAAGCTGTTGTGCAATAGTC
>NZ_JAEMGT010000165.1:0-1959 GCF_017655185.1 Rahnella sp. ChDrAdgB13
ACCTATTGGCTGCCTGAAAAACAGGCAGAGCACCTTTTTCCGATCAGCTGCCGTTAATGCGACAGAGCCGTCTGCTGGCTATCAGATGGAAATTAACCAGATGCAGCAGACGACATCACAGGAAACGGAATATATTAATCAGGTGAATGCTAACATTAATCAAACAACTGCAGACCAGCAAGCTATTAATTCCGGTGCAGTACCTGATGGATATAAAAACAATCAACAGTTAGCCCTTGAATCCGCTATGGGGCAAATTACACAGTCAGGAGAGAAAATATCTCAGCATGCGGGGGAGAAAGCCGGCGAGCTGGCCAAGCGGCTGGCCTCCAACGTTCGTGGTGACCGGATCAGTAACTACAACGATGCAATGGCTATGTTCGATAAAATTAAGAACCAGCCGAAAGTAAAGCTGAACCAAACTGACCGGAATGCAATTAGCGCAGCCTTTGAAGCGGCGGATATTCAATCACTCTCTAATAATCTTGATGCGCTTGGTAAAACCTTTGGATTTATCGATAAAGGATTTACGACAAAATCACTGTATGACAACGCGAAAATAGGGTATGTCACGGGTGATTGGGAACCTCTAATGCTTCAGACGGAGAGCCTGGTCATCAGCGGTATTGCAGGGGCATTTGCTTACAGTTTTACGACGTCTGTTCTCATGGGAACTGCCGCCGCACTGGGGGCGACATTGCCTGTCACCGCCGCAGTCATCGTTGCCGCTCTTGCAGCAGGGGTTGTCGCTGCGTACTTTGACACAGATTTTGTCAAAGAGTTGAATGACTCTTTAATCCCGTCACTATACTAATATGTTAACAGTAACCGGACGCCAGTCCGGTTACTGTTAATTTTATTTTTTCCGCTGAATGAATGATTTGATGGGTAATGAAATAAACATCAAGGCTGGACAAAAACTAAAGATGTAGAAAAATACGATTGCCATAGAGTAATAAATACAGGTTGATAAATACCATGCAGACATTGGCCTGAATGCCGGGTTTGCATGTAGTAAATCGTTAGGCGACTTTAATATGGCTGCGGTTACGAATAATATAATCATTAGCGCCGGGCCTATGATTATATATACTAAATCTTTAGCTCCATACTTTTTTGTCTTGATGGCGGGAATGCATAATAATGCGGAAATAAATCCAGATATGGCGCCCAAATAAACAGAGGCACTATTAAGTAAGATGCTGTCATGCAGGAACCTGGAGTTTATGGTTCCTCCTGGCACCAGTGGTATAACATTGAATACCGATCTCAGAACATCAATACCACTGTATGCTAAAAAAAAAAGTATCAGGACAGGTATGACGCATCCCGCAATGAAAGTAGTAGCGAAGATCCTGTTTTTGTTCATCTAGATTTCCTTGTAACAAATTGAATATTCTACAATTAATGTGCTCACATATTTCCGAGGGGTCTAAGATGCCCCTTTACACTAAGAAAAAGCAGTAGCCATCCGTAAGGACGGACTGGTCGTTTTAGCCTCACCATGGCAGCGCCAGCCGTTTTTCCCAGGTTACTTTATCGTAGGAATGCGCAGCCTACCGGTGTATTCCAAAGTGTAGTTAGGCATTAAAATCGATTTCATTTGATGCCTTTTGGGAACATAAACTCAAATTAAAACAACCATAGCCTGTCGTTGACCATTTTACAAAAATTATAGTTTTCTGTTAGTTGTCTCATTTATGTGGTTTTTCTGGCTCTGTTACAAATAGCTGATGGCAGGAAGGTGGCGTAAGCGTCCCGTTTGGGTCGTTCAGCAAGGATGCCCGTCAACTCGCGATAATGGACACTATTTCTGCTAATAGGGGGACTTCAGAGAACGACTTTCCATGGTTCTGTCGCATTAAAACTCTGTCAGGTAACATACTGTTTTTTTTCTGTAATGTTGTTTGCCCATGTCCCTGATCCGAAACTCCTTTCGACGCCTGCATTATCCCACCG
>NZ_JAEMGT010000166.1:0-1224 GCF_017655185.1 Rahnella sp. ChDrAdgB13
ATCGTAAGATGTGATTTGTATCCGCGGGTCGTCGAGTTTTGAGCGCAGCGTATTAATTCCGCCCAGCTTACCAAGCCAATGATCGTTGAAAAAAGTATACCAGTTGATTGAGCGAATGCCATTTCTGAAGGATTTATCGGTGTTTACATTACTAATATTTAGGCCCAAAAATTCTTGCCCAATTTCATATTCCAGATATTGGAATGTTTCCCGGTCTCGACATTGCTGAATGCCTAATCCCATTAGGCCATGAATAGGGTTTAATAATGAGCATAAGTCAATTAATAAGTTTTCATTTTTTAATCTGTTCTTGATCTCTTTTATTGGCAGGTGAAAACTAAAAAAACTTAATGAGCGATGTATGTGTTCTACCCAGTCGGCAGGAGATAACGAGTAAATACGGTAATCGCTCGCATGTTCAAATCCTTCTTCAGAAGCGCACCAAAAGTCAATGTGGTCTCCACCTGCATTTTTTACGAGTTGCTTATACTTATCTAAAGTAGATTTAGAATAACTTTCTGTTTTATTGGGGTCATTAAAGAAACTCCATTTCAATTCTTTTCCAAATTCTTGATGGCATCTTTCTAACGCGTTAATAATTGCTTCTCTATTTTCTTCTAAATAGCCTTTATCTATATAAAAATAGGCCACCAGTCCTACCTGTAATGCATTATAATTTTCAGGGTCATCAAGTGCCCCATAGGTGAATTCGTATTCTGCCTGTTTGAATTTTTCAAAAAAATCCATTTCTAAGCTCCGGTTTGCAGTCTGCGATAAACACGCAGACTGCATAATGGCGATCTATTTCTGTTTAAAAACGCTGCCCTTATCATCCCGCTCAAGCAATGACCAAAGCGTCCGGTGCAGCTTGCCTTCTTTATCTTCATAGTCCGGCAGTTTCTGGCCCTGTTTCAGGTGAACATAGCGCAGGCTGCCGTCGATAAAGGTTCCCCACCTGCCGGTGTGCGGGCTGGTTTCACCGCTGAAGGCGGAGATGCGCTCGGGTTCTGACTCAGGTGGAGCGGATGAAGGATTCGTACCGGGTAAATCGACGTCAAAACGTTTAAGCCATTGTGCCGTGGAGTTCCGGTCGAAACGGATTTCACCGGCGATTGAGCCGTATCCCAGACTACCAATTTCGGGGGCTCTTATAGGTTTGAGTGCGTTATTCACTTTGACATAAAGCTCAGGGTACGGATTATCTTTCACCCAGCCCAGTTCTGG
>NZ_JAEMGT010000167.1:0-1258 GCF_017655185.1 Rahnella sp. ChDrAdgB13
GATAATCGCCTTTGCAATGCTGGCTGGCGTCGAGTTATTCGGCCATTCGGCATCCTGAACAACCCGATTTAGTTCGCCTAAAAGCACGCTTTCGTAGGTTTCAGGCCAATGCTCAGAAGGAATATCATTGCCGTGGTATTCGCCGAGCAGGTCGATAGTCAGCAGCACAGCTTCCTCTGCTGATTTTTCTGGCTTGCGGTAACCGGCTGCCCATACCGCGTCGGTGATATCGCCCGGATCACCTCCGGCAGTTTTGATGATTTGCGCGAGGGCAAAAACGTTGGTGTCAGACATTTTTCACCGCCTGATTCAAAATTTCTTGCAAACGCTGTTCTGCCTTCGCCTCAGCCAGAATGCGAAAAGTGCGCAGATCAGCTTTGGATTGCTGCTTACTCAGCAAATCGAGCAATTCTTCCTTCTCAAACTTATCGCGCATACGATTGAGTTCTTTCTCCTCCCGGCGCAGGATTGCCAGACGTTCGCAAATACGGCTGCGCATCCAGAACCATGCTTTATGTGCGGCTGTAGCGCGGCGATACCATTCACTGGATTTATCGTCAGCTGACTCAAGTGAGGCCTTAATGCTATCCAGCGTTTTATTGGTAACCGCCAGCGCCTTCAAGTGGTCTGCTATTCCGTCCAGTCCTTCGAGATTTATGCGCCCATTTTCCAGTTGAATGTTGATCATCGTGCTATCTCCTTCGCCGCAACCTTGTAAGCCCTCAGGACTTCCGGCGTTTTGCCGGAAAGTACCGACTTCATGAAAAAGCAACCTTTGCGCTCCGTGTTAAGCCACTGAGTAGCGAATAAGGCGGCATCCACCGCCCGGTTGTGTTTGCGGAATTCGAACACAGTGCTGGTGATCGTCAGACTGGCGACAGCACCGTGATCCTGATAATCAAATTTCATTCAGCACCTCGGCGTACATTTCAAATGCGTTATCGACCAGCGGCATAATCACCAGGAACGGGTTACCGTAGAAGCGGTTAGTCACTGGATCGAGGGTCAATACACACGGTTTCCCTTTCCCGTATGACTTGAACTTCACTGGCGCAAAGTTTCTACCAAACATCAGGTGTGGCAGTGCAAGAAGATCGGCTGCGAACATTGGCATTTCATTGCAAGGTTCAGGCTCATCAGGCAGCAGTTTGTTGAAATCGGGATATTTCCCTTCAATCAGTTCCAGCTGGCTATGCCCAACGGTTTCCTCATTTTCGTTAACGTGAATGGCAACCCACTGGCTGTTAATCGTTTTAAT
>NZ_JAEMGT010000168.1:0-7741 GCF_017655185.1 Rahnella sp. ChDrAdgB13
CTATCTGGGCACCGGCCGCCCGCCACAGTATCAGCAGCAGATAGCAGCCAGCCTGATTGATGCCGATAAGCGACGGGGTGATTACATCACGATGGACCGTCTGATCCACGGTGTGTGCTACAGCCCGCCAGTCAGCGGACTAAGTCGCATCATTCAGAACTGGAACCGCACCAAGGCCGCAGACTATGCAGTCGGTGACGCGCTGGGTGGCAAGGTCATCTATCCGTGTTACTCGCTGGTTGACCATGCCGACGGTGAGGCAGTTGAACGGCATCCGGATAATCAATCAAGGGTTGAGCGTCGGCGCGCATGGCGTCTGGCCGTGTCACCCTGAAAGGTAAACCAATATGCCAGCAGCAATCCCTCGCGCATGCCGTAAGCACGGATGTGGGCGAACCACGACAGACCGTTCTGGTTATTGTGAGACGCATCGCAATGAAGGATGGCAGCAGCATCAGCGGGGACAGTCACGGCATGAACGTGGCTACGGCACCAGCTGGGACAAGCTCCGGCCGATTATCCTCGGTCGTGATAAGCACCTGTGCCAGGAGTGCGCGCGGCAGGGCAGGGTCACACCCGCCACGACCGTCGACCACATCACAGCTAAAGTCAATGGGGGTACCGATGACCCGGACAACCTCGAAAGTCTGTGCTGGCCTTGCCATCGGGCGAAAACAGGCCGTGAGCGGCTCAAACGATAATCGTTCCCATCAGGCGGGGAGGGCGGGTTGAGAGTTCAGGCCTTTCGCACCTCAGGACCGCCGCCTTCCTCTTTGTCACACGCCCGCAGGTTGGAAAAGATTTTTAGGGGTCCCCCTTTATACAATTAATAGGAGTTTTCGATTATGTCCGGACCACCGAAAACCCCGACGCACCTGGTTTTGATAAAGGGTAACCCATCAAAACGAGCCATTAATAAGGACGAACCAAAACCCCCTTCAGGGGTACCCCCAATTCCGAAGCATTTGGACAAGATGGGGAAGTACTGGTTTAAGCGGATCGGGGATGAACTCGACGCCATCGGCGTAATGACGAAGCTCGACGGAAAGGCGCTCGAACTATTAATCGAGGCCTACACAGAATATCGGCATCACTGCGATGTTCTCGCCGAAGAGGGTTACACGTACAAATCGCGCTCCGCCACCGGCGAAGAAATGGTGAAGGCTCACCCGGCAGCAGTTATGAAATCTGATGCATGGAAACGAATCAGGACGATGCTGGGAGAATTCGGCATGACACCTGCCAGCCGATCAAAGGTTGGAGCAAAAAGCCCCGCTGAGGCTGATCCATTGGAACAATTTCTTAATAAGCGCAAATGATGAATGGCAACCGTTTCGGAAGGTATCCAGTACGCCGAGCGCGTACTCTCCGGCGAGATTGTTGCTGGCGAACTGGTACGCCTGTCGTGCCAACGATTCCTTAACGATTTAGAGCATGGGCCGGAACGCGGCGTCTACTTCAGTGAGGATCGTGCCCAGCACATCCTCGATTTCTATAACTTCGTCCCCCACGTAAAAGGCGCACTGGCTGGCAAGCCGATAGAGCTGATGGCGTGGGACATCTTTATTCTGATAAATCTTTTTGGCTTCGTTATTCCCCTGATCGATGAAATGACCGGGGAACAGGTGTTCGATGACGATGGCGATGCAATTATGGTTCGCCGCTTCCGTACTGCTTATAACGAGGTGGCGCGTAAAAACGCTAAGTCGACTCTCTCCTCTGGGATTGGCCTGTACATGACCGGCGCGGATGGAGAGGGCGGCGCCGAGGTTTACTCAGCTGCAACCACCCGTGACCAGGCCCGAATCGTGTTCGATGATGCAAAGAACATGATAAAGAAAGCCCCCCGGACACTGGGCAGACTTTTTGGTCATGTAAAACTGAACATCCATCAGGAGAGAACGGCCTCTAAGTTTGAGCCGCTTTCCAGCGACGCAAATAATCTCGACGGCTTGAATATTCATTGCGGGATAGTCGATGAGTTGCACGCTCACCGAACCCGTGATGTCTGGGATGTATTGGAAACGGCCACCGGCGCGCGCCTTCAATCATTGCTGTTTGCCATCACGACAGCAGGCTCTAACAAAGAGGGCATCTGTTTCGAACAGCGTGACTACGCAATAAAAGTACTGCGCGGTGTTGTGGATGATGACACTTATTTTGCTGTCATTTACACGCTGGATGAAGACGACGATCCGTTCGATGAAAAGAACTGGCCGAAGGCGAATCCCGGGCTTGGCATCTGTAAGCGCTGGGACGACATGCGCCGTCTGGCAAAAAAGGCGAAAGAGCAGATCGCCGCCCGGCCTAACTTCTTCACGAAGCATTTAAATATCTGGGTGACAGCGGAAAGCGCCTGGATGGATATGGACCGCTGGGCGAAATGTGCAGACATCGCACCCGATGATGAACTGCGCAACTGGCCGCTTTGGGTGGGTATCGACCTTGCGAACAAAATCGATATTTGCGCCGCGGTTAAAACGTGGCGTTCGCCATCCGGACACACTCACACGAAGTCGAAATTCTGGATCCCAGAGGGAAGACTTGAGACTGCGCCGAAGCATATCTCCGAACTGTACCGGAAGTGGGCAGATGCAGGTTATCTGGACTTAACCGATGGTGACGTTATCGATCATGGCTACATCAAGGCCGAGGTTGAAGCTTGGGTGAAAGGTGAAAGCCTGAAAGAAATAGCCTTCGACCCTTGGAGCGCAACCCAGTTTAGTCTGGCGCTGGCCTAAGAGGGCTTACCGTTGGTAGAGGTCGCTCAGACAGTCAAAAACCTGTCAGAGTCGATGAAGTCAGTACAGGCCGATGTGTACGGCAGCAAAATCCACCACGACGGCAATCCGGTGATGACCTGGATGATGGCAAACGTCACAGTCAAACCTGACAAAAACGACAACATCTTCCCGAATAAATCTACCCCGGAAAACAAAATCGACGGACCGGTTGCACTGTTTACGGCGAAGAGCCGGTTACTGGTCAACGGCGGCGATGATAAACAGGACTTAACCGACTTCTTCGAAGATCCGATAATGATAGGTGTCTGATGAAATCCAAAAAACAACCAGGGCGTGTAAAAAGCGCCCTTTTAAATTGGCTCGGTGTACCTATCAGTTTGACCACCGGCACGTTTTGGCAGGAATGGATGGGGACCAGCAGCAGTGGTAAAACGGTGACCGTCGATAAGGCGATCATGTTGTCCGCCGTCTGGGCCTGCGCACGGTTGCTGAGTGAGTCGGTCTCAACGCTGCCGCTGAAAGTCTATAAGCGTGAAAAGGACGGTTCGCGGGCGCTGGCTACCGACCACCCCGCATATAAAGTGCTCTGCAAGCAACCCAACGGGGAAATGACCCCGTCCAGATTTATGCTGATGCTCGTTGCCAGCATCTGCATGCGGGGCAATGCCTTCATTGAAAAACTGATGATTGGTCAAAAGCTTGTTGGACTTAACCCGCTGTTACCGCAAAACATGGTCGTCAAGCGCCTTGATAACGGGGAATTGCAATACACCTACACCGATAAAAACGGTCAGCGCGTTATCCCTTTGAAAAACATGATGCACATACGCGGGTTCGGGCTGGATGGCGTATGCGGCATGATGCCGATGATGGCCGGTCGTGATGTCATTGGCTCGGCAATGGCGGTTGAGGAATCTGCCGCGAAAATCTTTGAGAACGGTATACAGAACTCAGGGTTCATCAGTGCTAAGACCGATATAAACGCGGAACAAAGAGCGCGCTTAAAGCAAAACCTGAACACGTTTGTGGGTTCAAAGAATGCCGGTAAGGTCATGGTGCTTGAAGGCGACATGACCTATCAGGGTGTGACGATGAACCCCGAGGCGGCACAGATGCTGGAGAGCCGTTCCTTCAGTATTGAAGAAATCTGTCGTTGGTTCCGGATCCCGCCATTTATGGTCGGGCATATGACTAAGCAAAGCAGCTGGGCATCCAGTGTCGAAGGCATGAACCTGTTATTCCTGACGAACACGTTGCGTCCGCTGCTGGTCAATATCGAGCAGGAGATCGCGCGCTGCCTGTTGGGTAACGATGAAGATTATTTTGCGGAATTTTCGGTTGAAGGTTTACTCCGAGCTGACAGCGCAGGTCGCGCAGCGTATTACACGACTGCCCTGCAGAATGGCTGGATGAGCAGAAATGATGTCCGCCGACTAGAAAATCTGCCTCCGATCCCGGGCGGCGACATTTACACCGTGCAGTTGAATCTCACCGCACTTGAAGATTTGCGCCAAAACAACCAGGCAGCGAGAGCCAACGCATTGCTCGAGCTCCATAACCAACTGTTCCCCGATATTTCTTTCGAACATTCCCCGCTGAAAAAGGCGGCTTAGGAGCCATCCCATGTCATTAAAGAATCTTCCGGCAGCGCCGGAGGGGCGCCCGTGCGCGAAAGTCACCAGTGAGCTATCACCGGCCGCTTTGGATCGCTGGGACGGTGGCATTAAGGCTGCCAACAGCAACGACAATACGATTTCAATTTTTGACGTGATTGGTGCTGATTACTGGGGTGAGGGTGTCACTGCAAATAGAATTGCTGGCGCTCTTCGTTCGATGAACGGCGAGGACGTCACGGTCAGCATTAACTCTCCGGGCGGCGATATGTTCGAAGGGTTGGCAATCTATAACCAACTGCGCGAATACAGCGGAAAAGTTACCGTCAAGGTGCTGGGGATCGCTGCCTCTGCCGCGTCGATTATCGCGATGGCCGGTGATGAGGTGCAGATTGGTCGCGGCGCGTTCCTGATGATCCATAACTGCTGGGTGTATGCGGTGGGTAACCGACATGACCTTGCACGGGCAGCCCAGGACATGGAGCCTTTCGACCGGGCAATGCAGGATATCTATTCCGTGCGCAGCGGGCTTGATGCGGCAACCGTGTCAGGAATGATGGACAACGAAACTTACATCGGTGGCAACGATGCGGTCGAAAAAGGTTTTGCTGACCGCCTTCTTTCTGCAGATGAAATCTCTGACGGTGATGAAAGCCCGGCAGCCGCGCTGCGTAAGCTTGACGCACTGTTAGCCAAAGCAAATACCCCGCGCTCTGAGCGCAGAAAACTTCTCAAATCTTTATCCGCCAGTAAGCCGGGCGCTACTGACGACCACCAAGGTAAGCCGAGCGCTACCGATGCACCAAACCCTGAAGACCTCAAACAACTTGAAAACGCGCTGGCCGCGTTCGGCAAATAAGGAAACACCATGTCCGAAGTAAATGAAATCCTGAAAAAAGTAACGGCGAGCATTGAAGAAGCTAATGGAAAATTCAGCGCTAAAGCAGAAGAAGCTTTGACCGAAGCCCGCAAGTCTGGCTCTTTGTCCGAAGAAACAAAGGCTGCAGTGGATAAGATGGCATCGGAATTCAATGCCCTGCGTGAAGCTGAAAAAACGCTGAAAGCCGCACTCGGCGATCTGGAACAGCACGTCGCTCAGATGCCTCTGAACAATGCTGCCAAAGTCGCAGAGACCGTGGGCAAAGTGGTGATCAGCTCCGAAGCGCTGAAGAGTTTTGCGGCGAGTGTTGAAGGCGGCAAGCGTGTAAACATTCCTGTGAATGCGGCATTACTGTCCCCTGATGTCGCAGACGGTGTAGTTGAACCGCAGCGACTGCCAGGCATTGACACTGCTCCAAAACAGCGCTTGTTCATCCGCGATCTGATTGCTCCTGGGCGCACTGGCGCTCCAGCGATTTTCTGGGTACAGCAAACTGGCTTCACTAATGCCGCGAAGGTTGTTCCGGAAGGTACGACCAAGCCATACAGCGGTATTGAGTTTGCAACCAAAATCACTGCGGTCACTACCATTGCACACATGTTCAAAGCATCCAAACAGATCCTTGATGACTTTTCTCAACTGCAATCAACCATTGATGCGGAAATGCGTTATGGCCTGAAATATGTTGAAGAACAGGAAATTCTCTTTGGCGATGGTACCGGTGTTCATCTTCATGGCATCGTGCCACAGGCTACTGCATTCGACCCAGCCTTTACGGTAGAACAGCAAAACGGCATCGATGATCTGCGTCTGGCAATGTTGCAAGCACAGCTGGCTCGCTTCCCGGCATCCGGCCATGTACTCCACTTCATCGATTGGGCGAAGATCGAGCTGACGAAAGACACGCTGGGCCGTTACATTCTGGCGAACCCTTCCGCTCTGACCGGTCCTACACTGTGGGGCTTGCCGGTCGTGGCCACAGAAACCGCCGCTTTCCAGGGTAAGTTCCTGACAGGTGCCTTTAATGCTGCCGCTCAGTTGTTTGATCGTGAGGACGCCAACGTGGTGATCAGCACCGAGAACGCCGACGATTTCGAAAAGAACATGATTTCGATCCGTTGCGAAGAGCGTCTTGCGCTGGCAGTTAAGCGCCCGGAAGCCTTTATTTACGGTGCATTCACCGCGCCTGGTGCGGGAAGTTAAATTTGCAACTTGTGGCGGCCTTCGGGCCGCTTTTTCATTTGTAAAAGGTTGGGCAAAAGATGGCTGATCCCGCCGCAGTTATTGATCTCGGTATCGTAAAAAATCATTGCCGGGTTGAACCAGATTTCACCCTCGATGATTCGTTATTCCAAATTTATACCGGTGCAGCGAAGCGCTACGTTGAAACGTGGACGCGCCGGACGCTTTACTTACTGAACACGGATCAGGGCTTTGACACGGATGAAAACCGACTGTTGCTTGATGACGATATCCGCGCAGCAATGCTTTTGCTGATTGGCCACTGGTATGCCAACAGGGAGACGGTAAATATCGGGAATATTACCTCGTCTATCCCTTTTGCTGTGGAATCACTTTTGCAGCCGTACCGAATTTACGGCGTTTAAGGAGTGCATTATGCAGGCTGGACGACTTCGCGATCGGGTAACCATTCAGAATTTTATTGAAACCAGAAAACCATCCGGACAACCGGAAAAGCTCTGGTCTGACACGGCAACCGTATGGGCGGAAGTGAAAGGCATAAGCGGGCGTGAACTTGTGGCGCCAGGGGCGGAAAAAGCCGAAGCAACGATACGCGTATGGATGCGCTATCGCGCTGACGTCGGCGCTTCATCCCGGCTTGTCTGCAATTCAGGCCCCTTTAAAGGACAGGTTCTAGAAATATCTGGCCCCCCAATCCCAGACTCAAGAATGACGCAGTTGGAAATTCTCTGTAATCAGGGGGTGAAAACGTGATCGACACTAAACTCGATTTCTCGGATTTGCTGGACCTGTCTGATGACCTGAAAGCCCTGAGCAAAGCTGAAAACAGAAAAGTGATGCGCGATGCCACACGCGCCGCCGCCACTGTTTTTAAAGATGAAGTGATCAAGCGGGCCCCCGTTCGCACCGGTAAGTTGAAGAAAAATATTGTCGTGATGACTCAGCGAGACAGAAACGGTGATATTTCCTCTGGAGTTCATATCCGAGGTACTAACCCTCGTACCGGGAACAGCGATAACAAGATGAAGACCAACGACAGTAAGAATGCTTTTTACTGGCGGTTTGTTGAGTTGGGTACCTCCAACATGGCTCAGGTTCCTTTTGTTCGCCCGGCTTATGATGCCCGCCAGGATGACGCGACAAAGGCTGCATTTTCCCAAGCCAATCTGGCTATCGATAAGGCGCTATCAAAATGACGGAAGCCGATGTTTTTGCGCTCATAGGTATGTTGGCAGCTACCGTGTTCCGTCAAAGAAAAGTTGCGTCAATTTTGGAAATACAGCCCCTAAGCGCTGTCAGCA
>NZ_JAEMGT010000169.1:0-3058 GCF_017655185.1 Rahnella sp. ChDrAdgB13
GGGCGATGACGGGCTCGAACCGCCGACCCCCTCCGTGTAAAGGAGATGCTCTACCAACTGAGCTAATCGCCCCCGTCGTGATGGAGTCGCATTATAGGGATACTTGAAATTACGTCAACGCTTTTTAAAAACAAAAATGATCGTTCGGCTTATTTTTAGTCAACCTGACGCGTTTCTCGCCCGCGTAGTCGATTCTTTACGCATTCATGGCCTTAAACAAGGTTACTGCCCTTGTATCAGCGTTGAGGAATCAGGGCAGAGTGGTAGAATGTCAGCCACTTTTTGTTAATTGATAGCGACGTTTTACGGCGTTGCGTTATTAAGGTTGCACCCAGATGAAAATCAAAACCCGTTTTGCCCCAAGCCCGACCGGCTATCTGCACGTCGGTGGCGCCCGTACCGCGCTTTATTCCTGGCTTTTTGCCCGCAACCTGGGCGGCGAGTTTGTGCTGCGTATCGAAGACACCGATCTCGAACGTTCCACTCAGGCTGCAATTGACGCGATTATGGATGGCATGAACTGGCTGAATCTGGACTGGGATGAAGGCCCGTATTTCCAGACCAAACGCTTTGACCGTTATAACGCGGTGATTGATGAAATGCTGGAAAACGGCACAGCGTATAAATGCTATTGCTCTAAAGAGCGTCTGGAAGCGCTGCGTGAACATCAGATGGCCAATAACGAAAAGCCTCGTTATGACGGTCGTTGCCGCGACAGCCACGAACATCACGCCGCTGATGAACCTTGCGTGGTGCGTTTTCGTAACCCGCAGGAAGGTTCGGTCATCTTTGATGACCAGATCCGCGGCCCGATCGAATTCAGCAATGACGAGCTTGATGATCTGATCATCCGCCGTACCGACGGTTCTCCGACCTATAACTTCTGCGTGGTGGTGGATGACTGGGATATGGAAATCACTCACGTTATCCGTGGCGAAGACCATATCAACAACACTCCGCGTCAGATCAACATCCTGAAAGCGCTGGGCGCACCGGTACCGGTTTACGCGCACGTTTCTATGATTTTGGGCGACGACGGTAAAAAACTGTCTAAACGTCACGGCGCGGTTGGCGTCATGCAGTACCGTGATGACGGTTATCTGCCGGAAGCGCTGCTGAACTATCTGGTGCGTCTGGGCTGGTCCCATGGCGATCAGGAAATTTTCAGCCGTGACGAAATGAAAGCGCTTTTCTCACTGGAAAACGTCAGCAAATCTGCCAGTGCGTTCAATACTGAAAAACTGCAATGGCTGAACCACCACTATATCAATACGATGGATCCGCAGTATGTGGCGACCCATCTGCTGTGGCACGTGGAGCAGGCCGGTATCGAAACCCGCAACGGCCCGCAGCTGTTCGAAATCGTTACTTTGCTGGGCGAACGTTGCAAAACTCTGAAAGAAATGGCGGAGTCCTGCCGTTACTTCTACGAAGATTTCGCAGAGTTCGATGCCGATGCGGCGAAGAAACACTTGCGTCCGGTTGCACGTCAGCCGCTGGAAGTGGTTCGCGCGAAACTGGCTGCCATTACTGACTGGACGGCTGAGAATATTCACCATGCGATTCAGGGCACGGCGGATGAGCTGGAAGTCGGGATGGGTAAAGTCGGGATGCCACTGCGCGTTGCTGTCACAGGCGCGGGTCAGTCTCCGGGCGTGGACGTGACCGTTCATGCAATCGGTCAGAGCCGTGTACTGGCGCGTATCGATATGGCGTTAGCCTTCATTGCTGAACGTGAAACACAAGCGCAGTAATCGCTGTTAAATAGTGATAAAAAAAGCCAGCGCGGGAAACCGGCTGGCTTTTTTGCTTTCTGTGAAACGCTTGCCTGAAAACGTCTTAATTAACGTTGTTCAGTCGCAGGTGCTGCAACGGTAGGACGGTAGGCCAGGAAATACATCAGGCCCACGAAGCCCGCGCCACCGACCGCGTTGCCGAGGAACACGGCTGCGAAGTTCGGGAAGTACTGTGACCAGCTCAATGCACCGGCAAAGATTGCCGCAGGCACGATGAACATGTTTGCAACGACGTGCTGGAAGCCGATAGCCACGAATGCCATCACCGGGAACCACATCCCGATCACTTTGCCGCCGACTTCTTTACTGGCGAAGGCCAGCCAGATCGCCAGACACACCAGCCAGTTGCAGCCAATACCGGAAATGAAGGCATGCATAAAGTCTGCATTCACTTTTGCGGTGGCGGTGGCGACGGTTTTGCTCAGGAAAGCGCCTTCGGTCAGCCCCAGAACGTGGCCGAAGAAATAGGCCACGGCCAGGCTTCCCAGCAGGTTAGCGAGGGTCACCCAGAACCAGTTGCGCAGAACAGCGTAAAGGCTGATCTGACGCGCGAACCAGGCGATAGGTAAGGTCATCATGTTACCTGTCAGCAGTTCTCCCCCTGCTAAAACGGTCAGAATAATCCCTACCGGGAACACGGCGGCGCCCAGTAAGTTACTGAATGATCCCCAGGATGCAGGTAACGTCCCTATTACGTGCAGATCCAGCAGGAAACCGGTGGCGATGAATGCGCCAGCCAGAAAGCCCAAAATTAACAAATTCAACACGGAAGCATGGCTTTTATTAACGCCTGCCGTGACAGCGATGGATGCGATTTCTTTAGGTGAATACAAGGACATGAGATTGCTCGAAGTAGTAAGTTATGATTATTGCGCGAGCAGTCTATTCTTAGAATTATCTCAAAACAAGCCGATCTTCATAGTCTGCTAACATTCTATTAATCATTCAGACATAGATGTTAAGAAAATGCATAGGCAGATCATAAAGCTAGTCACCACGCGGGCTTGCGGGCAAATTGTAAAACAATTCATCACACCAAAAATTTCGGTGAGGGCAGAGGTTTTTTCCCTGCAAAATGGGGTATTTGGCGGCTTTTTCAGCGCTTGAATTGAGAAACGGATTTAGCCGTTGACAGGGTTAGCGACGTTTCATATTATGCGCCCCGTTCACCCGTTTTTACGGGCACGAATTGGGGGTATAGCTCAGCTGGGAGAGCGCTTGCATGGCATGCAAGAGGTCAGCGGTTCGATCCCGCTTATCTC
>NZ_JAEMGT010000026.1:0-60482 GCF_017655185.1 Rahnella sp. ChDrAdgB13
CGCTACAGGATCGAGAATGTGGTGATCTGATCCTGATTACGGCAAAAAGTTCGATTTATTCAACAAAGCCGGTTTGCTACAAAAACCTATAAATCCTTAAACGTCCCCAGCCTGAACCCGCGCTCTGCAATCGCCTGTTTCAGCGATGCGGACGTCAGAACATCCAGCTCAGCCAGCCGCGGATAGCAATATTTGCTCGCCAGGATCGTGTTATCGATAAACGAAGGATGGCACATGATTTCCACGGACTCATCGCCGCGCGCGGTGGCCTGATCCAGCGTATTCAGAAACAGCGCTTCTGAAATCGCTTCGCCGTAGAAAGTGCTGTCGAAACCCTGCGTGCTTTTCGCGCCGCGCAGAACAATTTCGCCCTTCCTGATTTCATCGCGATCGATGCGTATCGCCACGCCTTGTTCTTTCGCAAAAGCTTCCACAATCGGAAATATTGGCGCAAGCAGATGTACGTGATGATGGCTGTCGATATGCGTGGGAAGACGGCCAAAAAGTTCTACAAACCGTGCAAACTGGGCTTTCAGCTCCTGCTTAATTTCATCAAGAGGCAGCGTGCCCTGCTCCGCCATTTCCCAGATCCATTTTCCCAGTTCACCGTTCTCGCGCACCAGACCGGGCATCGGAGAAAGCGGTTTTCCCAGCGTCAGGACAAAATGCATCCCGACGGCCAGCCCCGGATTTGCCGCACTCAGCGTCGCAGCGTGCCCGATGGTTGGCATATTCATCATCGCCGTGGTGGACGTCACGACGCCATTGCTGAACGCGTCGATAATCCCGTAATTCTGCGCTTTGCACAGCCCGAAATCGTCGGCGTTCACAATCAGTAATTTATCCATAAGCGTCCCTTTTTAACGCGCCCTCCTTTTTACGGGAGGGCGGCGGATTATTTCAGCGCGGCAATGGTATCGGCAAAGTTGGGCAGCAGCGCTTCATGGGCGAGCAACATTTCCCGCGCCAGTATTTCAGCATCTTTATCGGAATGAATCAGCGGGCTGAGGTTCAGCGCCAGCAGGACATCATTGAATTTTCCGCTCAGTGCCGCCTCGCTGGCCGCGATTTCGAAGCCTTTAATCGTGTAGATCAGGCCGAGCACTTTATCGTCAAAATGCGTGACCCGCGGATGCGGTTTCGCGCCGTCGCGGCCAATCGTGCAGGTCATTTCCACTGCCCAGTCCGCCGGAATATTATCAATATGGCCGTTGTGCGGGAAGTTGACGTACTGCTCGGTCTGCTTGTCGTTGTAAATCGCGCTGATCACTTCGCAGGCCGCGTCGGAATAATACGCGCCGCCGCGCAGTTCCAGCTCTTTTGGTTTGACGTTCAGCTCCGGATTTTTGTACAGATCGAAGAGTTGTTTCTCGACTTTCTGTACCACGGTTGCCCGCGCGCCGCCCTTGTAGAATTCGCCCATTTCAATCGCCAGCATCTCTTTCTGCTTAAAGTAATACAGCAGATACGAGCATGGCAGAAGGTTCAGCGAGCGGATCAACCCTTCGCTAAATGGTAAATCAAAGATGTTTTTCACCGAACCGGCGGTCAGTGTGCCGGACGCCACGCCGTCGAGCAGCTCTGCAAAACGGGATTCGCCGTTAACCAGCACGTCTTTGATGAACACCATGTGGTTCAGGCCAAAGAGGTCGATCGACAAATCGTCTTCAGCTGACAGTTTCAGCACATCCTGAATGAACATTTTCATGCCAACAGGAATGTTGCAGACGCCGATGAATTTTTTGAATTGGGTGTGACGGAATACCGCTTCTGTCACCATGCCCGCCGGGTTAGTGAAGTTAATCACCCAGGCATCAGGGCAGATTTCTTCGACATCTTTGATGATGTCAAAAATCACCGGAATTGTGCGTAAGCCTTTAAATAACCCGCCCGCACCGTTGGTTTCCTGCCCCAGATAACCGTGGCTCAGCGGGATACGTTCATCAAGTTCACGCGCTTTTAATTGACCGACGCGCAGCTGCGTAGTGACGAAATCAGCCCCGGCCAGCGCTTCACGGCGATCCAGCGTTTTATGTATTTCAATTGACACACCCGCGCGTTCAACCATACGCACGCACAGATCGTAAATAATATCCTGTTTGGCTTTTCCGCCTTCAACATCGACCAGCCACAATTCGGTAATCGGTAACTCGTCGTAACGCTTAATAAAGCCTTCAAGTAATTCAGGGGTATAACTGCTTCCGCCACCAATGGTGACCACTTTCAGTTTTTTACGCATAGGAACTCCCGTGCAATAATAATGCACTGTAAATTACAAAACCGATTAATTTAAAAATCCAAATAAAAATGGATATTTAGTTAATGCTGAATAATTTCTTTCTGTAATGATTCGGCGTAAATGAAGTCAGCTTTTTGAAATTCTTAATAAACATACTCGGGCTGCTGTAACCGGACTCAAATGCAATATCGGTGACGGAGTAGTTCGTAATTTCCAGCTGCTTCTTCGCAAAATCAATACGAATCTCATTGATAATCTGCATCGGCGTTTTGCCGTAATGGCGCTGCGTGGCACGGGTCAGATATTCCTGAGACTTACCGGATAACTGCACCATATTGGATAATGCCTTGTCTCCGAAACGCGATTTATCATGCATTTTCTCAACCGCCATCGTCAGCCAGCCCGGAATATCCGCGGTCACTTCCGATTCACGATGGTGGCGCAGACGGTTAACGATATAAAACGTTACCATCTCAAGAAATTCATTAAACTCGCCGTTACGAAAGTTAAGGGACGCCGTGACGGACTCAATATAATTTAGAAATTCGTGGTTTATTTTATAAACCTGCGACGCAATAAACTGTGCCGGTAACAGGGTCAGATAATGCTGCTCAAAAAAAGCTTTACTGATGCCGACATTCAGTATTCTTGTCGCGCCAAATTCATAAAAGCTTTGATGATTCGAACCCAGAGGAATAAAAACAAAATCTCCGCGCTCCAGCAATACCCTTTTCCCGTTGACGTTCTGGTAATACCGCCCCGTCAGCACCACGGTAAATTCGTAGTAATCATGTTCATGCAGCCCGGAAATACTCTCTACTTTGTTGTAGATGAACATGTGGAAATTTTGACCGTCGAAGAGTTGATTTTCGCGCGCTGTCTTGATTTCCATGCTCAATACCTGTGGCTGCATCCTGGATCCCTACGTTATTTTATTTTCTCATGAAGCTCAATGAGTTCTGCAATCAGTTCGCGGGCCAGCATCGACGTCATCAGATGATCCTGCGCATGGACCAGCACCAGGCTGACTTTGGTTTTCCCTTCACCCTGATCACCTTCAATCAGTTTGGTCTGCACCAGATGCGCCTCGTTCAGCGCCATTTTTGACTGCGCCATCACCGCGCGCGCTTGCTCAAAATCGCCCTCTTTGGCTTTTTTCAGCGCCGCGTACGCCAGGCTGCGCGCCTGTCCGGAGTTAATAATTAACCCCATCACCACTTCTTCCAGATCCTGCAATTCAGTTTCAGTCTCAACAATGCTGTCTAAATCAAACATGTTTATCTCTCCTTGAAAGTCCGCTGAATGGCGGGGCTGCTTTCGCCCCGCTTTCAGGTCAGATTAGAATTTCAGTGCGGCTGCAATATCTTCTTCGCTTTCTTCTTCTTCAATAATCGCCTGTGCCTTGTTGGAAAGAATCACGAAAGGCATGTAAACCAACGTGGCGACACCGAGGTTGAACAAGGCGACCAGCAGCGCCGCAATGCTGCCGTTACTGTTAAAGAAAGCACCCAAACCGGTCGGCATGGTCCACGGTGCAAGGTTGGTGACCGGCGGAATGATGCCCATGCTGTAGGCCGCCAGCGTGATAGCGGCCAGAATCGGCTGCACCAGCACGAACGGGATGAACATGACCGGGTTCATGATAATTGGCAGACCAAACAGAATCGGCTCATTAATCTGGAAGATACCTGACGGCAGTGCCAGCTTCGCCACCTGACGGTGATCCGCACGGCGTGATGCAATAAAGATGGCGATAATCAGACCCAGCGTTGCCCCGGAACCGCCTAACAGAATATAGGAGTCGAGCATCGGTTTGGCCCAGAAGTGGAAGGTCTTACCCGCTTCAATCGCCGCACTCACAGAACCGTACTCGGTATACAACGCGATGTTTTCCAGCGCCCACGGAGTCATGATGCCGTTATCCAGCGCGGTCAGCGCCAGAGAACCATGCACACCAAAGAACCACAGCAGTGAGTTGAAAATTACATATGCCCAGCCCACCACGCTTCCCATTGACGCCAGAGGTTTGGAAATGGAATCCATAATAATCTGGTGGAAGTTGTGGCCATATAATCCGAGCAACCAGGAAATTACCCCGAAAATAAACAGAATAATAAAGCCCGGAATTAACGCGGAGAAAGAACGCGAAACGGAAGTCGGGACGCTGGCGGGCAAGGTAATGACCCAGTTGCGGCGAATAACAAACGTGAACATTTCGGCGACAACAAGCCCGATTACCATCCCCGAAATAATATTCGCGCCACCCAGCCAGTTTGCGCCAACGGCATACGCTTCACCGACGCTATAAGGTGTAACGGTCATAAATGCGGCAACGGCTAATAATCCCGCCGAGAGTGAATCGACCTTCCGCTCTTCGGCTAACGCCATGCCGATAAAGAACGGCGCCATCAGCGACATTATTCCGAGCGTACCGTTATAAACGTTAATGCCGATAGTTTTTAATCCCGCCAGTGTTTCAATGGTTGACGGGTCTAAACGAACGCCTAAGGAATAAAAGAAGGAACCGGCACCAAAGTTCAGGAATACGTTATTAATTAAAACGAACATGGCGCCAGCCAGTGTCAGCGGCATTAATTTGATGAAGCCATTTTTGATGGCATTAATGTGGGGCTGCTTACCTATTTTTACCGCAAACGGGAGAAGTATCTTTTCAAGTGAATCAATGGCTTTGCTCATTGGCATTTTCCTTTAAAGCCGCCTTCCGGCGGCAAGGTATGAAATTCGCTCTTTGACTGGAGTTCTCTTTGACTTAAAAATGCTAATCACTGCTAATTTAAAATTGACGCAAAAGTTAAAACTTACTGCACTGCTGCTTTTTTGATCGCAGCAACCGCTGCTTTCAATACACCCAATCCATCAATTTTGCCGTAGAGGGCAGAATCAATCACTTCAACCGGCTTGCCCGGTAATACCTTCTTAATTTCTTCCAGCATATAACCAATTTGCGGGCCGAGGAGGATCACATCCGCTGCGCTGCCTTTTTCGGCCGCCAGGGTTTCAGGGAATGCTTCAATAATGACAGGCACTTCGTATTTCTCGGCCTGAACCTTCATTTTAGAAACCAGCAGAGAAGTGGACATTCCGGCGGAACAAAACAAATAAATGACTTTCTTTTCCATAATGAAAACCCTCGTATCCCGTATAGAGTGCAGGTCTGACAACGGATCTTTCTTTATCTGTCATTATTCAGTGTCAGCAGATAAAGAGAGATTGTTAATTGTTTCTGCTTGAGAGAAGTATACGGCAACACTTCCGGCAGGGATAATTCCGAACTTATAGAAATTGTCTCTCCTTGACCATCGCCCATGACTCCCTTCACGTTTTGGGCAAATAATTCGCGGAAATAATTAAGCTCCCCGTTTACAGGGGCACGACGACTGGTCGCTGAGGAGCAGAGGAAAGGATCAGAATTTCCCCCTCAAATTGATCTCTGTCTGATAACAGCGTTTTAACACTTTGGGTCTATCGCCCCTCATTTTCTTGTGAGAAACTGGTAATGATTGCGCAAACATTCGTAGTTTGAACTTGCAACCCAGTGAGCAATACCTTGAATAATATAATAAAGAATCACACAGGTCGTTCCCGTTCGGCCACGCTTGAAGATGTTGCCAGAGAAGCCGGTCTTTCACCGATGACGGTCAGCCGGGCGCTGAATAATCCCAAAGTTGTGCGCCCCGCAACCATCGCCCGAGTGATGGAAGCCGTGAACGTGACCGGGTATATCCCCAATATGCTGGCCGGCGGGCTGGCCACCAGCCGCACGAAGCTGATCGCTGTGGTTGTGCCGCAGATTAACAACAATATGTTTGTCGATACCGTTCAGGCGATCAGCGATGAACTGGCCGCGCGCGGCTACCATATGCTGCTGTGTATTGTCGGTTACGAACCGGACGCAGAAACCGAGATTGTCGCCACCCTGCTTTCGCGCCGTCCGGACGGCATCGTTCTGACCGGTATTCATCATTCGTCAGATCTGAAACGAATCATCCTCAACGCCAATATTCCTGTCGTGGAAATCTGGGATTTGACCCCGACGCCGATTGATATGCTGATCGGTTTTTCCCATGAAAAGGTCGGCAATGCGATTGGCGAATACTTCCTTGAGAAAGGCTTCACGCGTTTTGGTTTTATCTGTGCCTCGGACAGACGCGCCGTGGTGCGCAAGAATGGCGCGATCTCCGTCTTACGTTCACAGCCCGGCACAGAAATCCGCGAAATGATGGTGTCGCTGCCTGCCAATATGGAAGTCGGACGGGCAGCGCTGAAAGAGATGCTTTCCCGCGGCGAGCGTTTCGACGCGATCATTTGCAGTTCCGACACGCTGGCTCAGGGCGTGATCATGGAAGCGGAAGCCCGGGGGCTGCGCGTACCCGACGATTTCTCGGTGATGGGTTTTGCCGATTTGAATTTCGCGGCTCATAACAGGCCTTCGATCACGACCGTCAGCGTAGATAAATGGGCGCTGGGGATCCGGGCAGCCACTATGCTGGCGGACAGAATTGAAGGGATTAAGGTTGAAGAACCGATTGTGGATACGGGGTACAGATTGGTGATCAGGGAGTCCGCTTAATTTTTGGGCTCGCCGCCCAAACAGCTTTGAAGCAGCGGCCTGGCGTAAATTTCGGTTTTTCAATTGCGGTTATCACTCAGCGGCTCGCGCCGAAACCGACCAAAGAGGCCCAGGAAGGAGCCTCTTAAGGCCAGTTTGGGCGGCAAGCCCAAGGTTTTGACCTTAATAAAAACATTAAATGTTAATTTAAATCCTCTTCCAAATTTTATTCCATTTTCTAAATGTTAAAAATGTTAGGTAACATTCATATCAACAAATAACATTAACTTTCCTCCCGGAATTATATTGACCTAAATTTAACCGGAATTATCCAGCGTTATTCTTTGATAAGAAATGCTAAATTTCTGAAACTACACACCCAAACCAAATAATCATAACTCACTGTTTTATAGAAAATTTAAACTCACCACTGATATAGGGGAACATAAGGAATATCTCCTCCTCACATTCCTTGTGGAAATTAGTCATTTATTTTAAATGTAGCGGTGATATTATAAATTTGTACCCAAAAATAATAACAATTAACCCAAACTTAACATCAGGCATGTGAGAGTCGTAATTCTATGCTCCTTCAAAAAAAAACTACCCGTCGCAAGTTTTTACTTGGGTCGCTGATGGCGTTGCCTGTCGGCACCATCATGATGAAAGGACTGTCAGCGGCACAAGCTGCGGAAATGGCTGCCCCGGACTTACTCGATTATAAACCGATCTTTTTCAGCGCCGGTGAGTGGCAGTTTATTATGGCCGCCGCTGACCGCCTGATCCCCGCTGGCGGTAAAGGCAAAGCGCCGGGCGCACTCGAAACCAACGTGCCCATTTTTATCGATCAGCAAATGCACGGCGATTTCGGTGAAGAAATCTACATGCAGGGGCCGTTCAACGTGCATGCTCCGGCCACGATGGGGTATCAGATCCCCTTCCGCCCGCAGCAAATCTACAAAACCGGCATTCGCATCGCGAACAGCTGGTGTCAGCAAAATCATCAGAAAGCCTTCCATGAACTTAGCGATCAGGACAAAGACAGTGTGCTGACTCAATTGCAGAAAAACGGCATTAAGTTTGCGGACGCGGGCGAAGAGAATCTCGTCGCTTCGCAATTCTTCAGTGAACTGCTTTCCGACACCAAACACGGTTATCTGGCAGATCCGATCTACGGCGGAAACAAAGGGATGAAGGCGTGGATCGCCATCGGATTCCCCGGCGCACGCGCCAGTTTCACCGAGTGGGTTAAGCAGCACAACGTCCCGTATCCGCTGGGGCCTGTGAGCCTGCAGGGCGCACGAGCCTGAGTGCCTCGCCCTATTCCCCTTTTCTGATGACTGACAGGATTTAAGATGGCAAAAGTAACGAAACCAGAAGTCGACGTCGTTGTCGTCGGCCTCGGCTGGGCCGGCTCACTGATGAGTATCGAGCTGGCGATGGCAGGCCTGACCGTTCGCGCGCTCGAACGCGGCGGCGATCGTGGCTATGAAGAATTTGCATACCCGAAACCGGCAGACGAATACGCCTATGCGGTGCGAAACAAAGTCATGGCGACACCGGCAGAAGCCGCCGTCACCGTGCGGTACAACATGAGTGAAACCGCGCTGCCGACCCGTAAATGGGGCGCGTTTGCGCCGGGCACGGGCGTGGGCGGTTCCGGTCTGCACTGGACAGCGGTTCTGATCCGCCCGACACCGACCGATTTGAAACTCAAAACCTACGCCGACGAAGCCTACAAGCCGGGTATCCTGCAGGAAGACATGCGCATCATGGATTTCCCGTTCACCTGGGATGAAATCGAACCGTATTACACCAAGTTTGAGCACATCTGCGGTCAGTCCGGTAAAACCGGCAACCTGCGCGGCCAGATTATGGAAGGCGGTGACCCGTTTGAAGGGCCACGCTCCGAGCCGTATCCGCTGCCAGCGCTGGAAGACACGCTCAACAGCAGCATGTTTGCTGAAGTCACCAAAAAAATGGGCTATCACCCGTTCCCGAACCCGTCTGCCTGCGTGTCCCGCGCATGGACCAACCCGTACGGCAATCAGATAGCGCCGTGTAACTACTGCGGTTATTGCAGTAAATATCCGTGCCTGAACTACTCGAAAGCCTCGCCGCAAACTGCCGTGATGGACGCGCTGAAACGCATGGATAACTTCTCTTATGAAGTCCATGCCAATGTGCTGAAAGTCGAGTTGCACGATGATAAGAAAACCGCCAAAGGCGTTGTCTACATGGACGCAGACGGCAACGAATGCTTCCAGCCGGCGAAAATCGTGGTACTCAGCAGCTTCCAGTTCTGCAACGTGCGCCTGATGCTGCTTTCCGGCATTGGTAAACCGTACAACCCGATCACCGAAGAAGGCGTGATTGGCCGTAACTATGCGTTCCTGAGCAACGGCGGTTCGACGTTATTCTTCAAAGACAAAAACTTCAATCCGTTTGCCACAGCAGGCGCCACCGGCCAGATGTTCAACGACATCTCTCCGGGCAATTTCGACGGCCCTGCTCTGGGCTTCATCGGCGGCGCAAAAATCCACAGTTCTCAGGCCACCGGTACGCCAATCAGCACGTCTCTGCCAAAAGGCACGCCTGCGTGGGGCACCGGCTGGAAAGAAGGGATGGAAGAATGGTACGGCCATTCGATGAAAATCAGCATCACCACCACCTGCCAGTCTTACCGCGACATTTATCTGGATCTCGATCCGAACTACAAAGATGAATACGGCTATCCGTTGCTGCGCATGACCTTCGACTGGAAGCAGAACGAACTTAAATTGCAGCAATATCTGAAAGGCATCGTCGGCAATATCACCAAAGAGCTGAACCCGGACAGCTACAGCGAAAGCTTCCTGCCGATGGACGCGCACTTTGACCTGACCAAATACGTTTCCACGCACAATGTGGGCGGCGCGGTGATGGGCGATAACCCGAAAACCTCGGCGCTGAACAAGTTCCTGCAAAGCTGGGATGTGCATAACGTGTTTGTGCCGGGCGGTAATGCTTTCCCGCAGAACTTCCAGGCTAACCCGACGGACACCATCGGGGCGATCACCCTGATGGCGGCGCAGGCGATTAAAGATCAGTACCTGAAAAACCCTGGTCCACTGGTTCAGGCATAAGCGGAGATGAACAGGATGAAACTCAAAAGTTTATTTATCGCTAATGCCCTGCTGCTGGGTGCAGGATTTATGGCGAATGCGCAGGCGGAGACCAACCCACAGTCCGGTAACGCGGCGCTGATCAAACAGGGCGAATACGTGGCGCGTCTGGGCGACTGCGGCGCGTGCCATACGGTCGCGGGCAAACCGGCGTTTTCAGGCGGACTGGCGATCAATTCGAATCTGGGCACCATTTATTCGACCAACATTACACCGGATAAAGACCACGGCATCGGCGGTTATACCGAAGCCCAGTTCTCGGACGCGGTGCGTAAAGGCGTTCTGCCGGACGGTACGCGTTTGTATCCGGCGATGCCTTATCCGGATTACGCCAAAATCAATGATGAAGATATGCACGCGCTTTACGTTTACTTTATGCAGGGCGTAAAACCGAGCGCGGAACAGCCACCGGAAACGGATCTGAGCTTTCCGTTCAGCCAGCGCTGGGGCATGCGTTTCTGGAACTGGGCGTTCGCGTCTGATAAACCTTTCCAGCCCATCGGCGGCGCTTCTGAGCAGGTGAACCGTGGTGCGTATCTGGTGGAAAGTCTGGGGCACTGCGGCAGTTGTCATACTCCGCGCGGTTTCGGTATGAACGAGAAAGCGCTGGACAGCAGCGACTCTGATTTCCTGGCGGGCGGCAGCCTGAATAACTGGGACGTCCCTTCCCTGCGCGGCGTCGCGCACTGGAACGAGCAGGAAATCGTCGATTATCTGGGCAAAGGACGTAATGACAAAGCGGCGGTGGGCGGCGAGATGACGTCTGTGGTGGAAAACAGTACCGCACACATGACCGATGACGATCTGAAAGCCATTGCGGCGTACATCAAGTTCCTGGGCGGCAACCCGCCGGTTCCGGCAGAGGATACGCAGAAAGCCAGCGCGACCGAAGCCAAACTGACCGCGGCGAAAAACCTCAGCGAAGGCGAGCGTCTGTATCTGGATAACTGCGGTGCCTGCCACTTCGTGACCGGTAAAGGCGCACCGGGCGTGTTCCCGCAGCTAGATCAGGCCACGATTGTGAATGCCAAAGACCCGACCGGATTGATCCACACCATCCTCGCCGGAGCTCAGCAGCCGTCCACCGCACGCGCACCGTCCACGCTGGCGATGCCGGGCTTTGCCAACCGTCTGACTGATGAAGAAGCGGCGCAACTGTCGACCTTTATCCGTCAGGGCTGGGGCAACAACGCACCGGCGGTGACGGCAAAAGATGTCAGTGAAGTCAGAAAAACTCTGACGAAGTAATCCCTTTTGTAAGCACAAACGGCTTTCCTCACGGAAAGCCGTTTTTTTTACCTAATCAGGCCGCCGCCGTTTCATGCAAATGACGCCACAGAATCATTCCTTCTGCATCCACCACAAATAACACCGTGGAATAACGCAGCGTTTCCGGCTGGCCGGGCAACTGCTGGCGTTCCTGATACGCAACGACGGCGCCTTTTTCACTTTCCGCAACCAGCACCGGCTTTTCGACCTCAATCTTCAGTCCGCTTTTCGCGCCCCGCTGCGCCCTGAAAAACGCACACAATGCCGGATGGTCCAGCCGGTGGCCGGTGATCGTCACCATCGAATAGGCCGGACTAAAGCGCGCCAGCAGTTCATCACAAACCTGCTCGGGTGCGCCGGAGTCCGAAAACCAGCGCTGGATTAACTCATGCGCTTCAAACACTTCTTTCACAAAACGATTCATCTGCTCTCCTTTTGAAGTTCTCGCTGATTCGGTTCCTGCACAATTTCACGGCCAGGTAACCGCAGACACAGCAACACCGGAACAATAACGCTGACGGCAGCAAGAATGAACGCCAGCCTGAACGCCGATTGCGGAAGGTAAATCTGCAAAATATTGAGCATTACGCTGACCAGCGTCACGCCCAGACAAAAACTCAGCTGGCGGTTGATGTTCCAGAGCGCACTGGCATCAGCCAGTTTCTCCGTCTGAATATGTAAGAACGCGCCACTTTGCGCCGTGCTGCTGCACAAACTGCTGCCCGCTCCCATCAGCGTGAACGCGGCGATCGCCAGCCACGGTGCTGCGGGAAACACACTGAGCAGCGCCAGCAAGCCAATACCTGCTCCCTGAATCAGGCAACCGGGGATAAACAGCGCCCGCGGCCCCAGCCGGTTAAACATTTTGCCGGTAAAACTGATGGCAGCAAACGACGCCAGCGACCAGGGCAACATCAGACTGCCTGACTGCGCCGCTGAGAAATGGTGTTCATTTTGCAGATACAGCATCGCAATCAAACTGACGCCGGTAAAGACACCGGGAATACACTGATAAACCAGCATGCCAGTGCGCAACAGCGGATCTTTTATCAGCGTCAGATCCAGTAAAGGCTCCGTCTGTTTTCGGGATACGCGAATAAACATCGCCATCAGCCCTGTGCCCGCCAGCAATAACGCGCTGCCGCTCAGCCATTCACTGCTTTCGCCCAGCGATGTCAGTCCCCATAACACCAGCATCAGCCCGCCGTTAAGCAGCAAAAATCCCTTGAGATCGAACCTTTCAGCCGGTTCATACGGGGCTTCTGGCAACCATAAAAGGGCCAGAACCCAGGCCAGCAGCGCCAGAGGCAGGCTGGCAATAAACACCCAGCGCCAGCTGAAACTGTCAACGATAATGCCGCCGATGGCCGGAGAAAGCGCCGGTGCCAGCAGCCCGACCAGCATGATCACCGCCGAAAGTCTGGCGCGTTCATGGCTGGGGTAAAGTGCGTACGTCAGCGTCTGCCCGAGCGGGATCAATAATCCACCGCCCAGCCCCTGCACAATACGCCAGCCAGTCAGCGTGGTCAGATGGGTGGCGCCAGCGGCACCAAAAGAGGCGACCATAAAAATCGTCAGGGAAAGGATAAACACCCGCCGCGCCCCGAAACGTGCGGTTAAAGCCCGGCTGAGCGGAATAACCAGCGTCAGCCCGAGGATATAGCCGGTGCTGACCCACGCCAGCGCACTGACCGGTGCATCAAACTGCCGTGCGATGCCGGGATAGGCTACGTTGGCGATAAACATGTTGATCAGATCAACGAAAAAACCGAGTAAATATACCGCGGCAACCCGCGCCCTGTGGCTCATCAGCTCTCTTCCACAATCCGTTAAGCCGTGCAATCTAACGGAGAACTTCTCTGGGATAAATGGGCGGGACACAGTTACACTGTCAAAATAATTTTGACAATAAGGAAGCGGGAAATGCTGAATTTGCAGCGGCTGGAGATTTTTGTGGCGGTGGTGAACGCAGGCAGTTTTACCGGCGCAGCAGCCTCGCTCGGGCTGACCAAAGCGGTGGTCAGTTTCAACGTCAAACAACTGGAAAGTGAAACCGGCGTCGCGTTGCTGACCCGCAGCACGCGACGGCTCGCACTGACTGAATCGGGCGAACGCTTTTATCAGCGTTGTCAGACCTTGTTGCAGGAAGCCGAAGCGGTGCTGGACGATGTGCGCCGCGATCACGGCGGCCTGAGCGGACAACTACGCATCACCAGCACCCCGGAATACGGCGCGCGCGTAGTGGTTCCGGCACTGGCGGCGTTTTCCTCGCTGCATCCGCAATTACGCATTCAGCACGTCGCGTCCTCGAATCACGATGATCTGATTGCCGGACGTTTTGATCTGGCGATCCGCCTCGGTCAGTTAGCCGATTCCAGCCACCACGCCGCCACACTGGGGAGTTTTGAAATCCTGCCGGTCGCCTCAGCGGAGTATTTACATCAATCGGGAGAAATTCAAACGCCGGAAGAGCTGGCTCAGGCCTCGTGGATTGCACACAGCCGTTTGCCGCTGCCGATGAGCTGGCCGGTGACAAATGCTCATGGAGAGAAGATACCTTTCCGGGTTTCCTCGCCTCCGGCCGTGACCGCCGACAGCGCTTCGGCGCTGTTAGCTTTTGCGCTGGCCGGTGCTGGCGTCGCCCTGCTGCCGGACTGGCTGGTGCAACCGGAAATCGACGCACTGCGTTTATGCCATTTTCTGCCCGATCACCGTTTCCCGCCACAGGGTATTTTTGCGCTCTATCCAAACACACGTCATGTCCCTGAAAAAGTGCGGTGTTTTATCGACTTTCTGAAAAAACAGATGGCAGAGTCACACGCTCAGTCTAAGATTTAGTTCAGCTAACAGAAGGAAAACGCTGACTATGATCCTCGAAACATCGCGGTTAATTCTCCGGCCTGTAGAGGCTGATGATATCGGTTCATTTTTCGCTATTTACGGCGATCCGCAGACAAATCTTTTTAATCCACGTGGCCCGATTAAAGATATGGCGGCGGCGAAGGAAAAACTCGGCGGCTGGTTACAGGAATGGCCCGAGCACGGTTTCGGACATTGGGCGATTACGCTGAGCCATAAGCCAGATGACATTATCGGTTTTGGAGGTCTGGGGGTCCGTGAAGGTTACGAGAATCACCGGGTATTTCTCGGTTATCGCTTTGCGACCAGCGCGTGGGGAAAAGGGCTGGCAACGGAATTTGCCAGCGCAGCACTTAACGCCGGTTTTGAGAAACTGGGCATTAAGCGGATTTCTGCCACCGTGCGCGAAAACCATCTGGCGTCGCAGCGCGTACTGGAGAAAATCGGCATGCAGAAAGTCGGTTTTGAAGGTGATCCGGTACACGGTGTCGGGAGCTATCTTTACCGGCAAACGGATCAGCGTTCAGTCCGCTGACGTTTATGGTAAGCAGGTGATCAGCGCGTCAACGTCGCCTGCGGTGATCAGCGCCAGATGGGCGGAAACCTTCTCAACCGGCCAGTTCCACCAGGCGATCTGCTCCAGGCGTGCGATTGTCTCACTGTCGAAACGGTATCTGATGACCTTAGCAGGATTACCTCCCACGATGGCGTAAGCAGGGACATCGCCGGTGACCACAGATTTCGATGAAACAATGGCGCCGTTCCCGACCTTAACGCCGGGCATAAACAGGGCTTCATAGCCAATCCAGACGTCATGCCCGATCACCGTATCGCCTTTAAAAGGCAGGTCTTCTGCCGCTGGCGTCACCTTTTCCCATCCGTTGCCAAAAATTTGAAACGGATAGGTCGAAATGCCCGAGAGCTTGTGATTCGCCCCGTTCATGATGAATTTCACCCCGCGGGCCAGGGCACAGAACTTTCCAATCACCAGCTTATCGCCAATAAACGGAAAGTGATAAAGCACGTTGCGCTCGAAATCTTCTGAATCAACGGGATCGTCGTAGTAGGTGTAGTCGCCAATAATAATATCGGGATTGCTGACGGTGTTTTTGATGAAGCAGATCTGAGGAAAACCTGCCATCGGATGCTTGTTATCGGGGGACGGACCCAACATGTTATCTCCTTATATAAATGACCCGGCGGGACAGGACGCTGCCCCCCACTAAGAGTCATGGTGCCAGCACTCTATTTTAGAGGATAATCGCGGGTAATCGATTCACTATTCAGGAAATCTGCGAATGACACAGCAACCCGCACCAGAAGACTATTACACCGAAAAATACGGCCTGACCCGTACCCATTCAGAAATTATCAACGCGGTTAATTACGTTCAGCCGGGTAAAGCGCTGGATTTAGGCTGCGGAAGCGGGCGTAACTCACTGTATCTGAATCTGATAGGCTTTGATGTCACCGGTTGGGACAATAACCCGATGAGCGTGGCGAAAGTGAATGACATTATTGCGGCTGAATCTCTGCAACACATCAGTATCAGCGAGCAGGACCTGAACACGCACCGTTTCAGCGGCGAATATGATTTCATTTTCTCCACCGTGGTGATGATGTTCCTGGAACGAAACAGCATTCCGTACATCATCAGAGACATGCACGCAGCGACCAGGCCCGGCGGCTACAACCTGATTGTCGCGGCCATGGACAGCCCGGATTATCCGTGTCCGCTGCCTTTCCCGTTTACCTTCAAACCGGAAGAGTTGCGTAATTATTACGAAGGCTGGGAAATCGTGAAATACAACGAAGACGTCGGCGAGCTACATAAACGCGACGAAAACGGTAACCGTTACAAACTGCGGTTTGCCACATTGCTGGCGAAAAAACGTTAATTAAGCATTAAAACGTTTATTGCCAATAAAGAGCCGATAGAGAAATCTCCGGCTCTTTTTTATTTCCGTCTACGCTCAGCAATTCAGGACTTTCGTTAACCTGTTTCACTCTGCCCACGACGTGAACAATCTTGCCAGAATGTCAAAGTGTGTGTGATAATACGTCGCGTTATTTACGACAAAAACAACGTAAAATCAAATTGTTAAGGTTTTGGCGGCTGTTGAGCGATGCGTAACGGAGCATCCGGACATGGCTTCTATCTTTCGTTTACTGCCGCAGCGGCAACATTCAGAGACATCTATGAACTGGGACGTAATGAAGTGGTTAATTGGTATTTATCTGGGCTGTTTTTTGGGACTCCTCAAAATGGCCTATTCAGATCCCAAGTTCTACCTTGATTATATTGATAAAAAATTCTCGTACGTCTGTTATACCTGTTTCATTGTCTGCGGTGCGCTATGGGCAGGGCTCTTTTTGTCCCGGGGTTATGTCATGGACAACATTGATTTAATTTCTGAACAGCAGACATTAATAGATAAAGAATATAATTACGTCACTTCTTATCTGCTTTCCATGATCATCGGCTCCGGAATTTCGTTCGCGGCCAGCATTCTGTTTATCGACATTGCCCGCAAAAAAATCGCAGCGTCCGGCGAGGCATAACGCCCGCCCGCCTGCTTCGGGAATAGATTCAATAATATGAGCTATCATTAGGGTTTAACTGATGAGGGCTCATACATGACTTCAGTTGCCAGTCTCACCGGCGGGATAATATTCATACTCATCGGGATTGTGATGATCTGGATACTGTTCCGAAACCACCGAAGCAAGACCAACAACAAGTTGCTGACTCCCGGCAACTGCTTACTCGCTGCTCTGACGGTCGTCTCGTTCATTATCGCCATCATATTCCTGAGCAGTTCATCGTAGATTCCGCTTCAGAAACGCAAAAAGGCCGCCTGATGGCGGCCTTCTCATTAATTTTTACCCCACCCGGCGCTTATCTCCGGCACTCTCATTGGCTTAGCTCTTGAAGGGGCGAACTCATCTTCTCAGATTCCTCCTACTAGTATTTAACAATAATTGCCATTTTGACTATTAGCCTGATAACAAATGATTTTGAAGATGTGCTGCGCCTGAGTAACTGCTACGAACAATGTGAACACGTTATTCGTGTTTTATCATTATGTGCCTGATCGCCGTGTAATCTTCCAGTCCGTACATCGACATGTCTTTGCCGTAGCCGGATTGTTTCTGGCCGCCGTGTGGCATTTCACTGACCAGCATGAAGTGCGTATTCACCCAGGTACAACCATATTGCAGGCGGGCGCTCAGGCGATGGGCGCGACCGATGTTTTGCGTCCAGACGGAAGAGGCCAGCCCATAGTTCGATTCGTTTGCCCAGTCCAGAACCTGATCTTCGGTGTCGAATTCGGTGATGCTGACCACCGGTCCGAATACTTCTTGCTGAACGATTTCATCTTCCTGCCGTGCCCCCGCCAGAACGGTGGGCTGGAAGTAATACCCTTCGCCGGAAACGCGTTCGCCGCCGGTCACGACCTCAATATGCGGCACTTGTTTTGCGCGCAGCACGAAACCTTCGACACGTTCGAGATGCGCCGCAGAAACCAGCGGGCCCATTTCGCTGTTTTCATCAGTGCCTAATTTCAGCGTGGAAACCGCTTCGCCCAGCGCCGCGACCAGCCGGGCATAAACGCCTTTCTGCGCGTAAATGCGGCAGGCGGCGGTACAGTCTTGCCCGGCGTTGTAGAAGCCAAACGTGCGTACGCCTTCAACTACCTTATCGATATCCGCGTCATCAAACACAATCACCGGCGCTTTGCCGCCGAGTTCCATGTGGGTACGTTTGATGCCGCTGGTAGCCTGCGCGACAATTTTCTCGCCCGTCGCGACCGAACCGGTGAGGGAGATCATACGCACTTTATCGTGATGCGTCAGCGCGTTACCCACCGTCTGACCGTCACCAAACAGCACGTTCAGCACGCCCGCCGGAAAAAGATCTTGTGCCAGTTCGCCCAGCTTCAGCGCCGTCAGTGGCGTGATTTCAGACGGTTTGATCACCACACAATTGCCCGCCGCCAGTGCGGGCGCGATTTTCCACGCCGCCATCATCAGCGGATAGTTCCACGGCGCGATAGACGCTACCACGCCCAGCGGGTCGCGGCGGATCATGGAGGTATGTCCGGTCAGATACTCGCCACTCGCCAGCCCGTTCAGACAACGGCTGGCACCGGCAAAGTAACGGAACACGTCGGCTACCGCCGGAATTTCATCGCCCAGCGCCAGATGATAAGGTTTACCGCAGTTCAGCGATTCGAGTTCCGCGAGGGCTTCAGCACTGGCTTCGATACGATCGGCCAGCGCCAGTAACAACTCAGAACGGCTTTTCGGCGTGGTCTGCCCCCAGCCGGTAAATGCGCGGTGCGCCATATCGACGGCCTGTTTGGTCTGCTGTTCGCTGGCCTGCGCCAGGCGCACAATTTCCTGTCCGTTATGCGGGTTGAAAACCGGCAATGACGTCCCTTCTCCGGCAACCAGCTCACCATTAATCAGCATGTTCGTTTGCATCATTTTTCCTTATTATTTGCCGTCACCGGCCACATCAGACCCGTTTCTTGTCAGATACCACGCCCCTAAAATCGGGAACATGGTCAGTACCATCAGGCTCAGTGCGACGACGTTCGTCACCGGCACTTCGCGTGGTCTGCCCAGCTGGTTGAGAAGCCAGATAGGCAATGTCCGTTCGTGACCGGCGGTGAATGTCGTCACAATGATTTCATCGAAAGACAGTGCGAACGCGAGCATTCCGCCCGCCAGCAGCACCGTGCTGAGGTTGGGCAAAATGATGTAGCGGAAGGTCTGCCAGCCGTCGGCCCCGAGATCCATAGACGCTTCAATCAGGCTGTGGGTGATCCGCCGGAACCGCGCGATGACGTTGTTATAAACAATCACCATGCAGAACGTGGCGTGACCGATAACAATGGTCAGCATGCCCGGTTCGATCTGCGCGGCGTGAAAGGCGTTGAGCAGCGCCAGCCCGGTGATGATCCCCGGCAGCGCGATCGGCAACATGAACAATAATGTGATGCTGTTTTTGCCGTAGAAATCGCGCCGGTACAGCGCCGCCGCTGCCAGCGTGCCGAGCACCATCGCAATCACCGTGGCGTAACAGGCGATTTGCACCGAGAGCCAGACGGCGTCGAGAATGTCGTGACGCCCTGCCGCCACAGCGAACCAGTGCAACGTGAAGCCTTTCGGCGGAAAACTGAACGCCGCGTCTTCGGTGTTAAAGGCGTAAATCGCGATGATCAGCAGCGGGAAATGCAGGAAAACCAGCCCGCCCCACGCGGAAAGTTTCAGTAACCAGGGTGCGCGTTTAGAGTGCATCGAAAGCTCCCAGTCGTTTAACCATCGACAGATAAAGCGCGATCAGCACGATAGGCACCAGCGTAAACGCGGCGGCCATCGGCATGTTGCCGATCGAACCTTGTTGTGAATACACCATATTGCCGATGTAATACCCCGGCGGCCCCACCAGTTGCGGGATGATGTAATCGCCCAGCGTCAGCGAGAAAGTGAAAATCGACCCGGCGGCAATGCCCGGCACGGCCAGCGGAAAAATCACGTAGCGCAAGGTTTGCCACGGCTTAGCGCCTAAATCTTCCGATGCCTGGATCAGCGACGGCGGCAGGCGTTCCAGCGCGGCCTGAATCGGCAAAATCATAAACGGCAGCCAGATGTAGACGAAGACCCAGAAGCGCCCCATCCCGGACGTCGATAACGTGTTACCGCCAATTCCCGGCAGGCTCAGCACCGCCGTCAGCAGCGGTTCCAGCCCGAGATGCTCCAGGAACCATTGCAGCACGCCGCCTTTGGAAAGCAGCAGCGTCCATGCATACGCTTTGACGATATAGCTCGCCCACATCGGCATCATAATGGCGATATAAAAGAACGCCTTTTTCTTGCCAGTGATGTAGCGCGCCATGTAATACGCAATCGGAAACGCCAGCACCGCGCTGAAAAATGACACCAGCAGCGCCATCGTCACGGTGCGGAGAATAATGTCGGCATTCACCGGATCAAACAGCGCCTTCAAGTTAGCCAGCGTCAGCGTGTTGGACACCGTCATGGTGAAGTCGTCGAAGGTATAAAAACCCTGCCACAACAACGCAAACAGCGAACCTAAATACACCGCACCGAACCACAGCAGCGGCGGCACCAGCAGCAGCGCCAGATAAAATCCGGGGCGACGATGCAGGAATGTCACCAGCGCCCGGCCACGCCGCGATCGCTTCTCGTAAGGAGTCATGCTGATATCCATCGTTTAACCCTCAACCAGCGCCACCATGGCATCTTTGTCCCAACAGGCCACCACCGGTTGCCCCTGATGGAAGGTGTTTTTCGCGCTGACCGGAAGGTTATTTGCCTCACTGACAAACAGCTTTTCACCGCCTTCGAGCGCCAGTTCGTAGCGCGTTGCGGCGCCCTGGAAATGAATATCTTTGAGGATGGCGCTGACCTGAACCGAATCCGTTCCGGCCGCCGGTTGCGGCGTCAGGCGGATATGTTCAGGGCGGATGGAACGGCTGCCGGGAAGGCCGGTGAGCTTCAGGGAAAGTTCGGAAGTCAGCACGTTTGCGGTGCCGACAAACTGCGCGACAAATGCGGTGCGCGGGTTGAGATACAGCTCGCGCGGCGTATCGACCTGTTCGATGCGGCCATTGTTAAACACCGCGACACGGTCCGACATCGACAGCGCTTCGCTCTGATCGTGGGTAACAAAAATAAAGGTGATGCCCAGCTCACGCTGTAGCTTTTTCAACTCACCCTGCATCTGCTCACGCAGTTTGAGATCCAGCGCGCCAAGCGGTTCATCGAGCAACAGTACGCTCGGCTGATTCACCAGTGCCCGAGCCAGCGCCACGCGCTGACGCTGACCGCCGGACAAAAATGCCGGTTTCCGGGCAGCGGTAAAACCGAGCGCCACGCGTTCCAGCGCTTCCATCGCCTTGTGCGTTCGCTCCTTTTTCCCCACGCCTTTGACCATGAGGCCATAAGCAACATTCTCGAGCACCGTCATGTGCGGAAACAGCGCGTAATCCTGGAAAACGGTGTTCACGTCACGCTCATACGGCGCAAGCTGCGACGCTTCCTGCCCGTGAATGCGGATGGATCCTGATGTCAGCGTTTCAAAACCTGCGATCAGCCGCAGGCAAGTGGTTTTCCCCGAGCCCGAAGGCCCGAGCATAGAAAAGAACTCGCCGTCCTGAATATCAATCGACACATTATCGACGGCTTTGGTTTCCCCGAATATTCGGGAAACATTGATAAATTGTACGGCGGCCATAGTCAGCTCCTGTAAATTGACAGTTATTAACGACCACCCATGATCGAAATATAATCCTGAGTCCAGCGTGAATAGGAGACGTACTTACCGTTCTCCGACTGCGGCGTTTTCCAGAATGAAATTGAGGCGAATTTGTCGAAGCCGTTGGTCTGACAGCCTTCTGCGCCTAACAACGGGCTGGCTTTACATCCGGCGGGCACCGCAGGTACGGAACCAAACCAGGCGGCGACGTCGCCCTGCACTTTCGGCTCCAGCGACCAGTTCATCCATTGATACGCGCAGTTCGGATGTTCGGAATCAGCGGCTAACATGGTGGTATCCGCCCAGCCGGTGACACCTTCTTTCGGGAACACCGTGGCAATCGGCTGCTTCTCACCTTTCAGGGAGTTGGCCTGATACGGCCATGAAGAACTGGCAACAACACCTTCGTTTTTGAAATCGCTCATCTGCACAGACGCATCGTGCCAGTAACGGTGGATCAGCGGATGCTGGGCGCGCAGCAGTTTCAGCACGGCCTGATACTGGGTTTCGTTGAGCTGATACGGATCGTCGATTTTCAGATCCGGCTGAGTACTTTTCAGATACAGCGCGGCATCCGCGATGGCGATCGGGCCGTCATAGGCCTGCACGCGTCCCTGATTGGGTTTGCCGTCAGGCAGATTTTGCGGAACGAAAATGACCGCCCAGCTGTCCGGCGGCGTCGGGAAGGTTTTCGTGTTATACATCAGCAGGTTTGGCCCCCACTGATACGGCGTACCGTACACTTTCCCGCCAACGTTAAACCATGCACCCTTCGTCAGACGCGGGTCGATACTCTTCCAGTTCGGGATAAGCGCCGGATTAATCGGCTGTACGCGTTTACCGTAAATCAGGCGTAACGACGCATCGCCGGACGCCGTCACCAGGTCATAGCCGCCTTTCGCCATCAGGCTGACCATTTCATCGGACGTTGCCGCGGTTTTCACGTTCACCTTGCAGCTGGTTTGCTTTTCAAACCGGGTCACCCAGTCGTAATTTTTGTCGCTTTCACCGCGCTCGATATACCCCGGCCAGGCCACAATATTTAACTGACCTTCGCCTTTACCAATACTTGCCGGTGTTTCCGCGGCCAGAGCGGTATTTAAAAAACTCAGCAGGCCCAAACAAATAGCAGATAGCTTTTTCATCGGTTACTCCTGTCCTGTCGTCATTGATATGTTTTTAGAATTGTGGTTTGAACTTCGCCATGATGTGTCTGACTACGCTGTAATCCTGTAATGAATAACTGGAAAGATCGTTGCCGTACCCGGAGCGTTTTAATCCGCCATGGGGCATTTCGCTGACTAAAGAAAAGTGGGTATTAATCCAGGTAGTGCCGTACTGCAGGTGGGAAGAGATTTGCATTGCAAGGTCGATATTTTGTGTCCAGACCGACGATGCCAGTCCGTATTCTGATTCGTTTGCCCAGCTGACGACCTGCGCAATAGTGTCGAACCGCGTGACGCTCACGACCGGCCCGAACACTTCGCGCTGTACGATTTCATCACTTTGCAGACAGCCTGCCAGCAACGTCGGCTGGTAATAAAAACCGGGGCCGGGATGCGACGCCGCGCCGGTAATACGCTCGATGTGCGGCTGGCTCAGTGCCCGCTCTACAAAACTCGACACGCGATCCCGCTGGCGGCTGCTGATGAGCGGCCCCATAAAGTTTTCGCTGTCGTTTTTGCGCGCGAAAGATAACTGCGAGACTGCCTCGCCCAGTTTTTCTACCAGACGTTCATAAATTCCGGCCTGCGCATAGACGCGGCAGGCGGACGTACAATCCTGCCCCGCGTTGTAATATCCCCACCTGCTGACCGCCTCCACCACATCGTCAATATCGGCGTCATTACACACAATCACCGGCGCTTTACCGCCCAGTTCCAGATGCGTGCGTTTCACGGTTTTGACCGCGGCCTGAAGGATGCGCTGGCCGGTGACGATATCGCCGGTCAGGGAAATCAGGCGAACATGCGGATGGCTGACCAGCGCATTACCGACGCCCTCGCCGCTGCCAGTGATCACGTTCAGCACGCCAGGCGGCAGGATTTCCTGTAAAGCCGGCAGCAGCGCAAGAATGGTCAGCGGCGTATGTTCAGAAGGTTTAAAAACAACGGTATTTCCCGCGGCCAGCGCAGGGGCAATTTTCCACGCCGACATCATCAGCGGGTAATTCCACGGCGCAATTGAGGCTACAACGCCCAGCGGATCGCGACGAACCATTGACGTGTGGCCGGGCAGATATTCACCGGAAAGCTGCCCCTGCTGACACCGGATGGCACCGGCAAAAAAACGGAAAACATCCACGGCGGCGGGCAGATCGTCATTGAGCGCCTGATGCAGCGGTTTACCGCAGTTCAGGGCTTCGAGACGCGCCAGCTGAGGCGCCTGCTTTTCAATAGCATCGGCAATACGCAACAGGATCGTGGCACGTTCGGCGGGCGTGGTACGTGACCAGCGGATAAATGCCTGACTGGCGGCGTTAACAGCCATATCCACCTGCGCCAGTGACGTTTCCGCCACTTCTGCAATCACTTCGCCAGTGGCGGGATTATAAATACTCTGTGTTGCGCCCTCGCCATGCAGAAGGTCACCGTTGATCGCGTGTTTATCAGAGAAACTGGCAACAAATTCTGCATCTGACATCGTACTGGCCCTCAGAGAAGTCAGTCATCGTGAATTAACAAAAATGTTATTTTTTAGTAACAATTCGTCTATTCACATTAGGTAATTTCTCTGAGGGCAACAAATAGCAATTACTGAAGGCTGCGTTCGGAAAAAACGAAGGCTCCGTTAAGCAGGGCGGCGCTTGGCGCTGTTTTCGCGCGCAATGGTGAGAAACGGCGTCACCAGTTCCGGCCGCGCACTGCCGCGCCGCCAGGCCAGCCCGATATCCAGCGGTTCGATGGAATCCTCCAGTTTACTGGCTTCGATCATATTGCCTTCCAGCGACCATGCGCGGTATGCCATGTCCGGCTGAACGGACACGCCAAGCCCCGCTGCGACCAGGCTGCGCACGGCTTCGGTCGAGGCGGTTTTCATTGCGATATTCGGTTTTAGTCCCGCCCGTGCCCACAGCCGCTGCGCGTGCTTTTCCATTTCATCCACATTGAGCTGGATCAGTGGTTCGTCAGCGATATCGGCCAGCGAAATGCTTTCGCGCTCCAGCAGCGGATGCAGCGGCGGCAGCCATAAGCGATAAGAGGAGTGGGTCAGAACTTCGGTCTGAAGCGCATCGCGGTCTTCAAGATTTGAGAGGATCAGCACACCAATGTCGATCTCGCCGCTGACCAGCAGATGCTCGATGTACTGGCGCTCATCCTCGACGACTTTCACCTCGACATTCGGGTAATAGGCGTTGAACTGCTTGAGTAAATCCACCAGAAAATAGCCGGCCACCAGGCTGGTGACGCCCAGTGTGATTTGCCCGGTCACGCTTTCGGTTCCCAGCTGCAGGCTGCGTTTGGCGTTATCGACGGTTGCGAGGATCAGATACGACTGGCGCAAAAACTGGTGCCCCTGATGCGTCAGCGTCATCCCTTTGGCATGGCGGTCAAACAGACGCGCCTCTGTTTCCGTCTCAAGTTGTTGAATCGCCTGTGTCAGCGAGGACTGCGAAACAAAAGAGGCCTGTGCAGCGGCCGATATCGATCCGGTTTCAGCAACGGCAATAAAATGGCGGATCTGGCGTAACGTCAACATAGCGCGATCAGGACCTCTACATATGATCGAATGCAGTCGCTCAGCATTCGGTTTAAGGGAATGATCAAGTAATGGCAGGCGGCGGATTTTTGTCAAACCGGGGAGCGGGGTTTTGCGAGACGTGCGGGAGAATGGGAAACTTACTTTGCAAGCAGTCTTTAAAAGAACCATATCCAGACCGTAAAAATTGGCGGAGAAATTAAACATGCAAATACAGACTATCAGCTCCGTAAAGAAGCATGCTGCTTACTTGATTTATCACAACCGATACTGGTCACTCAGAATGGTGAACCGGCTTACGTGATTGAATCCTTTGAAGACAGACAAAAAAGGGATGAAACCCTTGCTTTACTCAAGCTGCTTACGCTGGCAGAAAATGATAAAGCAGAAGGCCGGACATTCACGAGAGAACAGTTGTTAGCAGATCTTGCCAGATGAATCTCTCATCTGATCTGCTGATTATTGGGATCAATTTATGTCTGCAACGAAAAGTAAAATTACGATTGAGTACCTGTAACCAGTAGAGTTGTCTATTGATGAAATTGCGTCGTTCCAGACTTCACAGGGAACCGATGCGCTAGAAAACATCAACGCAGTGTTGGATGAGTTTGAAGCAAAAGTGAAAATTTTTCCTTTATCCTGCCCGGTTGCACCCGATCTTGCCGCGCTGGGTATCATCAAATATCGCGAAGGTAATACATTGAATGCCTACCGCATCATTTATACCTATGATGAACCAGCAAACGTTATCTCCGTGTACGTGCTTCTTTCTCAGCGGCAAAATGTTCAGGAACTGTTGTTCAAAAAGTTGATCATGGGTTAACAACAGAAAAGCCACGCAAACTTCGCGTGGCTTTCAGATTCAAAACTTCAGTCTTTCATCAATTTTCCAGCTGATAAGTCAGCGTGATTTCCGCGTTCAGCACCTGAGAAACCGGGCAGCCGGCTTTGGCTTTTTTGATGATTTCGTCAAATTTGTCTTTATCGATACCCGGCAGCTTGATTTTGCTGTCGAGCGCAATCTTAGTGATGGCAAATCCGCCGTCCACTTTATCCAGTGACACGTCCGCAACGGTATCGATGCTTTCTGGCGTGTGCCCTGCTTCGCCGAGCATCAGCGATAACGCCATCGAGAAGCACGCGGAATGCGCAGCACCAATCAGTTCTTCGGGATTGGTACCGACTTTGCCTTCAAAGCGGGTGTTAAATCCGTACGGCTGATCCTTCAGGGCCCCACTTTCAGACGAGATGTAACCTTTACCGTGTTTAATATCGCCTTCCCAGTGTGCCGAACCTTTCTTATGAATGGTCATGTTTTTCCTCCGTTTTGTATTACATTGGCTATAAGTATAGCTTTAACGCTGTAATTCGCGAGGATCGCCTGGTTATGCGTCTTTAACGCGGTTTTTCGCAAAGTACGGCATTCATTCACCCTCACAAAAAAATAGAGAGGAAAACATGTTTAAACCTCAGGATCTGGTTCAGTCAAAAACCGGCGGACCGCAAATGATTGTGCTGCGCGTGGAAGGCGAAACGTTATGGTGCGCGCGCACGGATGATTTTTCAAAAAAAGAGATCGAAGTGAGCGCTGATTCCGTAAATCTGTATCACTTAGATGGTGATTTCGGCGTCTGCTGAAAACCTTTTTTTGATTTTGCAGATACAAAAAATCCTGAGATTGCAAAATCTCAGGATTCAATGATTACTTATCCGTGACTGTATACTTACCAGCCTTTTACCGCGTCACCGTGATAGATGGCGTCCGCCGCTTTAACTGTTGCATCAGTCTGATAAGCCTCAACCAGTTCTTTTACAGCCTGACTGTCTTTGTTATCTTCCCGCGCCACAATAATGTTCACGTAAGGCGAATCTTTGTCTTCCACGAACAGACCGTTTTTGCCCGGCGTCAGTCCAACCTGACCGGAATACGTGGTATTGATCACCGCCAGTTCGATTTTGTCATCGTCAATTGCGCGGGTCAGCTGCGGAGCTTCAATCTCAACAATCTTGAGATGTTTCGGGTTCTCAATGATATCCAGCGACGTTGGCAACAAACCCACGCCGTCTTTCAGTTTGATCAGCCCTTGTTTTTGCAGCAGCAACAGCGAGCGGCCAAGGTTAGTCGGGTCGTTCGGCACGGCAACCTGCGCGCCGTCGCTCAGCTGATCGATGGATTTGATTTTACGTGAATACGCAGCAATCGGATAAACAAAGGTTTTACCCACTTCCACCAGTTTATAGCCACGTTCTTTCACTTGTTTGTCGAGATACGGGCGGTGCTGGAAGGAATTGACGTCAATATCGCCGCTGCTCAGTGCAGAGTTAGGCAGCACGAAATCGTTGAAGGTCACCACTTCTACGTCCAGATTGTATTTATCTTTGGCCGTTTTCTTAATGGTTTCCCACATTTGCTGATCGATACCTGCACTGATGCCTACTTTAATGTGGTTCTCTTTAGATTTTTGGTCACAAGCGGTCAGCGCCAGAGCGCCAACCAGCGATAACGCCAGGAGTGTAATTTTTATTGCGGTACGCATGGGGTTTACTCTTTCCGTGAATAAAGAAGTGTTCAAATTGAAGCCGTAGCTTTACAGACACAGTGTTTCAAAACGTTTTCACATGAGCAAATACGAAAAAGAAATAACCTAATGCAAAAAGGGGATTTTCGGGCGGGCATTTATACGTTAATTCAATAAAACGATAACCAGAATGTTGTGAATTTGTTGTTTTACCTTTATACAACCTGTTTCAATAAAAACAAAACATGGTCTAGGATTATTCTTAAGACCATGTTTTTTCTGGGGTATCTCATTACAAGTAAAATAATATTATCTTACATTCAATTCCGTTGCCCACGCAGAAACCGTATCAGGAGAAATATAATTTACTTCGTAAATACAACCACTTGATGAAGATGTTAAATAGCCAATGCAGGGGAAAGAATCAGGATGCAATTCAACAAGAGCCTGCTGGATTTCTTCATCGCTCATTAAAGGGGAGATCGGGGCATCTGAAAACCGGAAGTAGTCTTCAAACATCCACGATATATAGTCCCTTTCACTCCTCAACACTCTCATATAACGCACTCCCTCCGGTTAAATCCCATTAAAAAAATAGCAGGGCGGTGGAATTCGTGCGAACAATAATTGAACTGAAATTGCCTTAAATCAAATAAAGCCCGCCGGAGGCAGGCTTCTGAGAGGTCAGGATCGCTTACGTGGAAAGATTTCCTGATCGCAAACGATCATTCTTTGGCGGAACGCAGTGCAACGGGCTGCGGGTGTGACAGGAAAATGGTGATGCCCGCCAGCAGCGTGAGCGCGCCGCCGAGAAGAAACGCACTGCTGACACCGGCGTTGTCCGCGAGGATCCCACCAAACAACGCGCCCAGCGCCAGCGAGGTCTGAAATACGCAAACCAGTAACGCCGAACCGGTTTCAAACAGAGCGGGCGATGCCTGATAAGTCCAGATATTCAGACACACCGGCAGCGCACCAAACGCCAACCCCCAGAGGATCACCAGCGCGCTGGCCAGCGGCAACAGCAGGTTTAACAGTGACAACGCCAGCACCGAAAGGCTCAGCAGCAACATGTTCAGCATGAAGGCTTTCTTCACGCCAAATTCACGCACGGTGATTTCCGTCGTCAGCGTGCCAATCAGCCCTGCAACCCCGTAGCCCATCAGCAATAAGGAAATATCGCTGGCAGGCAGTTTCAGGTTAAAGCGCAGCCAGGGTTCGAGATAGGTGTAAGCCGCGAAATGGCCGCCCGCCATAAAGACGCCGATGATCAACGCATAACGGATCCCCGCCACTTTCGTCACGCCGAGCATTGCGCGCAGGCCGATGGACTGCTGCGCGGGTAAAGAAGGCAGCGCCAGCCATTGCAGCACGAAGAAAACCAGCGCCAGCGCCGAGTTGAGGGTAAACGCCATCGGCCAGCCAAACAGATCGCCGATAAACGCCCCTGCCGGAACGCCCGCCACGGTTCCGACGGCCACACCGGCGGTGATCAGCGAAATGGCGCGTGCGCCCTGCTCTTCCGCCACCAGCCTGCGCCCGGACGGAATAGCAAACGACCAGAAACCGCCGACACCGATGCCGAGAATGATGCGTCCAATCAGTAAAACGTTGAACGATTCCGCCATTACCGCGATGCCGTTTGCCAGAATCACTGACGCAGAGAGCAGTAAAAGCAGATTCCGGCGATCCATTTTTTTGGCGAAAAGCATAATCAGCGGCGCAGAAATTGCCGCAACCAGCCCCGGCAACATCACCGCCAGCCCGGCGTGGCCTTCCGTCACGCCCAGAGATTGCGCAATCGGCGACAGCAGGCCGATAGGCAGAAATTCAGTGTTAACCAGAACAAAGGTACCGCAGGCCAGTGAAAAGACCGCCAGCCAGCGGCGAAAAGCAGACGTCTCTGGCCGGGTGTCCAGCGATGAGCACTCAGTCATTATTGTTATCCTTAGCGAAGTGAATTATTACGGACATGTATTTTGATTGTAATAAAACGTGATCGCCGTCACCAGGTCAAGACTATTTATAACGACCGTTAGGGTATTTCTAATGACCATTTGGACTAAGCCAGAGCCCGCCTGCGATGCGGCTTACAGAGGGATCTTATGCCGCCGGTTTGCAGGGCACATACAGATAACGCGGACAGAAAATCTCTCCACATATAATGTATGTTGTAACTAAGTTGCGTAGCGAGCGGATCCCGGCAGGCATCCGCAGAAATGTGCTGAGTAAAAGTGACTGGTTTCTTCGGGGATAAGTTATCGATTTCATGTACTACTCTTCTGAAAATAACATGAATAATCAATCACTAATTGTTAACAGGCGCGGGGAAGCATACGGTGTTGTCACACAAATAACAGGGAGTTAAATATGGCAATTCCAGCTTACTTATGGCTCAAAGACGATGGCGGAGCACTGATTAAGGGGTCAGTCGATGCCAGAGGTCGCGAGCACTCAATCGAAATCACATCGTTCAATCATTCCCTCAGTATTCCCACTGATAGTGGCACGGGAAAACTCACAAGTACGCGGGTACATGGAGCAATGCAGGTTGAGAAGGATTTTGATTCCTCCTCACCTTATCTATACAAAGCTGTGGCCACCGGCCAGACCTTGAACTCAGCAGAATTGAAATGGTACTGGATCAATGACGCGGGTCATGAAGTTGAATATTTCAACATGTTCATGGAAGGCGTGAAGATCGTCTCTGTCGTCCCGATGATGCATGACACAAAAACGGTGATAAATGTTGGCCATAAGGAAGCCATTCAACTGCGCTATCAGAAAATCACATGGAAATATTTGGATGGAAACATCCAGTACAGTGATGCATGGAATGAGCGCATAACCGGGTAACAAAATATGGATACTACCGAACAAACCAGTGGCTACTACTTCAACGGGTTATCTAATTTATCACCAGGGGAACTGTTCTTTTGGGTTTTTCTGGATGAAACCGGCAAACAGGTAGGGATTACCGATTTTGCAAACCTTGCTCTGATTGTTCTCGGCCAGCCCATGAAAGCGACACGTGCCAAACCTCTTGGCGCAACACCTGGAACCTCGATATTAAGTTATCATCTGAGGCAATGGCTTAATATAGAGGTTAAGCAATGGCCTACTCTAACTAACGGGAGTATCCGGCGGTTAAAATTCTCCTACGTAACAAATCTCGGGGCATTTGTTGGCCGATGGATCCCTTTTGTTGGTTGGGTAATACTCGCGGATGATGTTGCTACAATTGCCTGCAAAACCACTAACCGTTTTAACACCATTGCCAATGAGAAAGATCGCCTATGGTAAGTAATGAGGAAATCATAAATTGGTACAATGAGCGTTATAACAAACCGGGTTATTTCTCTAAAAAACGCAGGCCGGTCACTATTGATACCAGCCTTTCTACCGGCCGTTATGTCTGGGCGTGTGAAACCGGGGACGACATCATGAAAGAATATTTCGAGAAATTCCAGGTTGAACCTCAGGGGTTTGATTTCTTGAAGTACTGGCCAATTGAGGCGTCTGGCCTGTCAATTTTTGCGTTATGCACCTGCGGAGATGATTACGAGGAGCCACTACCATTAACGCTCAAAATGTTGGCTGAATCAGCGCGTGCGGGAAAGTGGCTGTATGGCTAAAAAATTAATTTTAATTCTCTCTTCTTATCTGATCGGATATTTCATTCAAACCTGCACAAAATGCCCCGCGCTGACTTCGCGGTAATGCCGGGCGGGCGGCAGATAACTGGCGCTGCGCAGCAGGCTGGAGAGTTCTTCCGGCGCGATGGCTCGTTTACGGCGGACATCCGGGTCGGGCACCGGCACGGCGGCCAGCAGTTTGCGGGTATAGGCGTGCTGCGGGTTTTCGAAGATGTCTGCGCGCGAACCGATTTCCACGATTTCCCCCAGATACATTACCGCCACGCGGTGGCTGATGCGTTCCACGACGGCCATATCATGCGAGATAAACAGATACGCCAGCCCGAGTTCCTGCTGGAGATCGAGCATCAGATTGATCACCTGCGCTTTTACGGAGACGTCCAGCGCCGAGACGGCTTCATCGGCGATAATCATTTTAGGTTCCAGCGCCAGTGCGCGCGCGATGCAGATCCGCTGACGCTGGCCGCCTGAAAACTGATGCGGAAATCGGGACGCCATATTGCTTTGCAGCCCGACCTGTTCGAGCAGCTGAGCGACGCGGCGTTTTGCCCCTTCTGCATTGTGCAGGCCGAGGCTCATCATTGGTTCAGCAATCGCCTGGCCGATTCGCATACGCGGATTCAGGCTTTCATACGGATCCTGAAAAATCATCTGCGCCTGCGTGCGGATTTCCGTCAGATGCGCCGGATCTGCCCGGCGGATATCCTGACCGGTGATCAGCACGTCGCCGGAGGTGGCTTCGGTGAGGCGCAAAATCGTGCGGCCGGTGGTCGATTTTCCACAGCCCGATTCCCCGACCAGCGAGAGCGTTTCGCCCGGTTGCAGGCTGAACGAGAGATCTTCAACCGCATGGACGCGCGCCGTCACGCGCCGCAGCAGGCCGGATTTCACATCAAAACGCGTGATCAGGTTTTTTACGTCGAGCACTGGCGGCCCGTCGCGTATCGTGTTGACCGGTTCGGCGACCGGCAGCGGTGCTCCGGTGCGCGTGTCCGTCAGCGGAAAACGGGTGAGCAGCGTCGTACCTTCCATCGCGCCGAGCCGTGGCACCGCAGAAAGCAGCGCGCGGGTATAAGCGTGTTGCGGCAGATGAAAAATTTCGCGCGTTGAGGCTTGTTCCACCGCTTCGCCGCGATGCATCACCAGCGTGCGGTCAGCGACTTCCGCCACCACGCCCATGTCGTGCGTGATGAACAACACCGACATCCCCTCTTCTTCCTGAAGCGATTTTATCAGCGCCAGAATTTGCGCCTGAATAGTGACATCCAGCGCCGTGGTCGGTTCGTCTGCAATTAATAAACGCGGATTACAGGCCAGCGCGATGGCAATCACCACCCGCTGGCGCATGCCGCCGGAAAAGCTCAGCGGATATTCATTGAGCCGGGAGGTGGCCGCCGGAATACGCACTTTTTCCAGCAACCGGACAGCTTCGGCGCGCGCGGTGGCGTCATCCATGCCGCGATGGCGTTTGAGCACTTCGGTAATCTGGACACCGATTTTCAGCACCGGATTCAGGCTGGTCATCGGTTCCTGAAAAATCATTCCGATGCGATTTCCGCGAATACTCTGCATCTGGCGCGCGTTCAGGCTGAGCAAATCCTGCCCGCCGAACTGGATTTTTCCCGAATAGCGGGCCTGTTTTTCATCCAGCAAACGCATGACCGACATCGCCGTCACGCTTTTCCCGGAGCCGGATTCGCCCACCAGCGCCAGCGTTTCTTTCGGGCCAATCGAGAAGGAAAGATCCCGCACTACGTTCAGCCATTCGCCGTCTGAGCTGAAAGCGGTATTAAGGCTTTCGACCTGTAAAACCGGATTGTGCATCTTCAATCCTTATTCCGGGGGTTAAGGATATCGCGCAGCGCATCACCGACTAAGTTGATAGCGACAATCAGCACCAGCAACGTCACGCCGGGGAAGACGCTGATCCAGTAGTCGCCGGACATCAGGTAATCAAAGCCGTTGGCGATGAGTAAGCCCAGCGATGGTTCGGTCACCGGCAGGCCGATGCCGAGAAATGAGAGCGTGGCCTCAAGCATGATCGCGTAGGCAATGCGCATGGTCGCGACCACAATCAGCGGCGGCAGACAGTTGGGCAAAATGTGGCGAAACAGAATGCGAGGGTTCGACAGCGCCATGCTGCGTGCGGCGTCCACGTAACTTTTGCGGCGTTCAAGCAGCGCCGAACCGCGCACCGTGCGCGCGTAGTACGCCCACTGCGTGACGATCAGCGCCAGAATAATTTTATCGACGCCCTGCCCGAGCACCGCCAGCAAAATCAGCGCGATTAATATCGGCGGGAAACTCAGCTGGATATCGACAACGCGCATGACCAGCGCATCGGTTTTGCCGCCGGCATACGCACTGGTCAGCCCCAGCGCTGTGCCAATAGTCAGGGCGATCAGCGCACTTGAAACGCCGACCAGCAGGCTGGTTCGCATGCCATAAAGAATGGCGCTCAGTAAATCGCGCCCCTGATCGTCCATGCCCAACCAGTAGATCATGCCGCTCATGCTGGCCGTGCCCGGTTTGAGGCGACCATCCATAATGTCGAGTTGCGATAAATCGTACGGATTTTGCGGCGAAATCCACGGCGCGAGCACCGCCAGCAAAATGGCGATCCCTAAAATAATCAGGCCGCAAAGGGAGAATTTATTGCGCAGCAGCGCGCGCGCAGTGTGATAAAACGCCGAATGCGCTTTGCCCTGCACGACGTTTCGCGTATGTACTGAATCAGATGTCATCAGCTTTCGCCTCCCAGCCGCACACGCGGATCGACCAGCACGTACAACACATCCACCAGCAGGTTGATCAGGCTGAACATCACTACTGTGATCATCAGATATGCCAGAATCACCGGCCGGTCGAGCACCGCAATCGAGTCAATAATCAGTTTGCCCATTCCCGGCCAGGCGTAAATGGTTTCAGTAACGACGGCAAACGCAATCAGTGATCCCAGCTCCAGACCGATGACGGTAATGAGCGGGATCAGCGTGTTTTTCAGAACGTGAACCAGCACGATGCGGCTTTCAGAAAGCCCTTTGGCGCGGGCAAAACGGATGAAATCCTGTTGCAGGCATTCGAGCACACCGGCGCGGGTCAGGCGGATAATCAGCGAGATCTTGAACAATGCGAGATTGAACGCAGGCAGGACCAGATGAGCGAGGCCGTCAGCGGTAAACAGGCTGACGGGTACGCCAAAAACGTCCACCGTTGCACCACGCCCCGACGCGGGCAGAACGCCCAGTTTGACGCTGAAAAACATAATCATCATCAGCCCGATCCAGAATGTGGGCAGGCTGAAACCTAAAATCGAGACGGTCATGATGGATTTGGAAAGCCAGCCGTCCGGGCGCAAACCGGCATAAACGCCGAGCGGGATCCCAATCACCAGCGCCAGCACAAACGCCACCAGCGCCAGTTCGAGCGTGGCGGGCATCCGCTGAAAAATCAGGTGCAGCGCGGGCTGGTTGTAGATAAAGGAGTTGCCCATGTCGCCGTGCAGCGCGTTCACCAGAAACAGGCCGTACTGTTCCCACACCGGTTTATCGAGGCCGAAAGACTGGATCACGCTGAGCCGTTCGGCGGGCGTTGCGGTGGTGCTGAGCAGCAGATCCACCGGATTTCCCACCAGATAAACGCCGCCAAACACCAGCAGCGACATCACAAACAGCGTCAGTAACGTTTGTCCGAACCGGCCGAGCAGATATCGGCTCATTTTGGGGCAGTACCATAGCGGGAAATCACGCGGCGCAGCAGGCTGAAGAATCCGTATTCATCGACGGTCTGCATGACGTGCGCATTGGGCGATGTCGCCAGTTTTTGCCAGAAATCAGCATAGGTATAACCGGCAGTTTTGCCGGAGATCTCAACGCCCACGCGGGCAGGTAAACCATCGAACAGCCCCGGCTGTAGCAGCCAGGCGATCGCGGTGGCGTCATGAACCGGCCCGCCGTCCCGGCCAAAACGGCGTAAATCGCTGCGATCAAACGCGCCCAGCAGCGCCGCAATAGCCTGCCCCGGAAGGCCGCCATCCTGTTTCAGGGCGTCAATATCATCGGTGCCAATCAGCGCCTGAAACGTCATATCCAGCGGCATGATCACCAGCGGAACGCCGCTGTTAAACACTTTTTCCGCCGCGTGCGGATCGGCGTACACGTTAAATTCAGCCCAGGGCACGCGGTGCCCGAGCGCGGTAAACGCGCAGCTCATGGTGACGATTTGTTTAATGCCGCGCGCCACGTCCGGGTGCATCCCGAGCGCCAGCGCAATATTGGTCATCGGGCCAATGACGCACAGCGTCACCGGGTCGTTGTCTCCGGCAGCTTTTCTCAGCGTGCGCACCAGAAAATCGACGGCGTGTTCCGCCTGTGGTTGCAGTTCGCAATCCGGCACCAGCTCATTTCTGAACGCGCCGATATGTGCATATTTGCCGTAAACCTGTTCACGCACCAGCGGACCGGGCGCACCGGCAAACACCGGCGTCGCAGTTTTTCCCGAGAGCGCGACAATTTTGCAGGCATTCTGTACGGCGTCTTTCAGCGCCACATTTCCGGCGACCACCGTCACGCCGAGCACGTCCAGTTCCGGCGAAGCCAGCGCCAGCCACAGCGCAATGGCGTCATCCACGCCCGGATCGGTATCAATAATGATGCGCTGCGTCATAGGATTATTTCCCGGCATAGCGTGAGAGCAGTTCGTAAAACAGCGCGAAGACTTTGTTCGCATCCACGCGTGTCACAATATCGACGTTCGGGGTTTCGCCCGATTTTCCGTACCAGTCGGCGACGGTCTGCCCCAGACATAACTCACTGTTATGTTCGATAAAGACCCGTGCTTTTTCCGTGCCGAACAGCTCCGGCGCAAGGACATACGCGATCACCAGCGGATCGTGCAACGGCCCGCCGCGGGAACCGTAACGACGCACGTCGTTGCGATCCCAAAACGCCATCAGCTCACCGAGTTGCGCAGAAATACGGCCGGAAACTTTCACAAACTTCGCCACATGTTCCGGCGTCAGAATAACCTGATGCGTCGCGTCGAGCGGTAAAACCGTGATGTTAAGCGGGCTGGAAAAAACGATATGCGCGGCGTGCGGATCGGCCAGCATGTTGAATTCGGAAGTCATGGTGCGGTTACCGGCTTCGCGGTACGCGCCGCCCATCAGCACCACGCGGGAAATACCGGCGGCGATGTGCGGTTTGATGCGCAGCGCAGTGGCAAGGTTGGTCAGCGGCCCGAGTACGCAAAGCGTCAGCGGCTGATTATCCGCAATCGCCTGCTCGCAGCTGTCGATAAGGAAGTTAACTGCGTGCTGAGTTTCAGGCTGCTTTTTGGGTGCCGGAAACGCGGTATTCCCCAGACCGTTTTCACCGTGGAAGTGGCCGTGGATGGGCGCGCGCAAGATCGGCTGATGGCATCCGGCAAATACCGGAATGTCCACGCGGTAACCCAGTTCGGTAATTTGCAGCGCGTTGCGGGTGGTATTCATCAGCGGCTGATTACCGCACACCGTGCAGATGCCGAGAATGTCCAGCTGCGGTGCAACAAAAGCACTGAGCAGCGCAATGGCATCATCGATGCCCGGATCGCAGTCAATAATCACTGGCAGAGTTTTCATAAGGCACCGACCGAACGCAGGACTTCTGCAATTTCCTGACGCGCAGAGTCATTGAGCGGAATTTGCGGCGGGAGCGGATCACCGACTTCAAATCCCTGCAATTGCAGTGCGGCTTTGATGCATCCGGCAATCGAATATTTGGCGAAGATTTCGTTGATGCGCCACAGCGGCCGTTGCAGTTCCATGGCTTTTTTCCAGTCGCCCTGGCGTGCGGCTTCATAAAGCGCGAGGCTCTGTTTCGGGACAATACAGGCCGGTCCGGCCATCCAGCCCACGCCACCAATCATCATCACACACACCGGAATATGCGCCGACGCGGCAAAGACCTGCATCCGCCCTTGCGTGCGTTCAATGATCGACAGCAGCCGCCCGGTGTTGGTCGACGCATCTTTAATATAGTTAATATTTTCAACATGACTCAGACGCTCAATCACCGGCAGGCTGAGATCGGAACGCTGGAATTGCGGATTGGTGTAGAGCACGACGGGCAGTTTTCCGGCGGCCAGCGCGATGGCGCGGAAGTAATCTTCCACGCCCTGTTCGGGCACCGGGAAATACGCCTCCAGGATCGCCAGAATACCGTCGGCACCCAGAGCGGCGTAGCGAGCGGTTTGCGCGACGGCGTCCTGGATGGTGGTGGCTGCGACTCCGGCGATTACCGGAACGCGGCCCCGAGCGGCTTCGACGACGGTTTTGACTATCTCAGTGCGCTGCTCTGCGCTGAGATAAGCAAACTCACCTGTACTGCCCAACGGCGTCAGACCGTGCACGCCGCTATCAATCAGATGCCCGACCAGTGCCGTGAGCACCGGTTTGTCTATCTGGCCGTCGGGGGTAACCGGCGAAACCAGATAGGGATACACACCGCTAAAAGAAGTCATAGCTTCTCTCTCTTTTCTTAGAACAACCCTGGTGTTGGTGCTCTATTCCCGCCTTGGTTCGGTATGCACGTTGTCCGTGTTCTTATGCCGCTGAACACTTACTTTTGATGGACAAAGTACGGCAATGTGTAGCCATCAGATCGGCCGGTGTAGCTGTAAGGGGTTTTCATCGCCCAGGTATACGAGAGGAACAGCAGCGGAATGGTGCCTTCGTCCTTCATCGCAATCTCTGTGGCCTGTTGCAACAGCTTTTCGCGCTGGCCGTCGTCGAGGGTTTCCCGCGCTTTGGCCAGCGTTTGATCAAATTCAGGATTCGAGTAACGCCCGCGGTTACCCTGCCCGCCGTTCGGCCCGAAAGTTTCGAGCAACGGCCCGAGTACACCGGACGCCTCACCGGTTTCGATCGCCGCACCGCCCATAATCAGACTGAAATCGCGTTTGGATGCACGCGAAAAATACACGCTGCCCGGCATGGTCACGACGTCGGTTTTAATGCCAACGCGGCTGAACATCTGACCCAGCGCCTGCGCAATTTTAGAATCGTTCGGGTAACGATCGTTTGACGCGTGGAACGTCAGGGTAAACCCGTCCGGATATCCGGCCTGCGCGAGCAGCTGTTTGGCTTTTGCCGGATCATAAACCGGTGCGGCAATCGACGGCGTGTAACCGAAATACCCTTTCGGCACCAGCTGTGACGCCGGAACGCCCTGCCCGTCCATAATGCGGTCAACGATTGCCTGACGATTAATCGCCAGCGACATCGCCTCACGCACTTCCCGTTTTTTCAGCGGATTGCTACCGTCCGGCCCTTTGGCAAACGGCGACACATCGCGATCCTGATCCGGGTGTAAATACAAAATGCGGTTACCGGCGACAGATTCCAGATGCAGGCTGGTTTGTTTCGCCAGATCCCGCCCGTCCGCCGTCGGCACGCTTTCAATTAAATCCACGTCACCGGAACGCATCGCGGCCACGCGTGCGCTCGGGTTTTTGAAGACGCGCAACGTGACTTTGTCCCACTGCGATTTTCCGCCCCAGTACTGGTCATTGCGCGCCAGCACCACGTTGTCGTCCGGCGTCCAGCTGACAAATTTGAAAGGCCCGGTACCAATAACGTCTTTCCCTTCGTTCAGGGTTTGCGACGGCACCGTTTCCAGACGTGCCGGTAAAATTGCCACGCGACTCAGGTTGTTAAGCAATAAAGGTGTAGGCGTTTTGGTGACAATTCTCACCGTTAACGGGTTCACTTCGGTGACGTCAGCAATGTCGTTGACGTAAGGCGTGTAGGCGCTTGGGCTGTTTTTAGACGCCAGTGCCACGCGTTTGATGCTGGCGATCACGTCTTTGGCGGAGAAGTCACTGCCGTCGTGGAATTTAACGCCGGGACGCAATGCGAATTCCCAGGTGGTGTCGTTGATAACTTTCCACGAGACGGCAAGTGCAGGCGAAATGTGTTGTTTTTCGTCCTGATTCACCAGGCCGTCGAAGATGTTGCGGGCCATCGCGCTGTTGGCACCACCCACGTAAAACTGAGGATCCATCGAAGTCGTTGACGCAGCAAGACCAATATTCAGGTCAGCAGCTTGTGCCGCAAAGGTTTGAAACCCTGAAATGGTGGCCAGCGCCGAGGAAAACACTGCGGCCAGAACGGACTTTCTCATGCATTTAACCCTTAATTTTTTTAGATTTTCAGGCAATGTGTGACAGATCGTAAATTGGAGTCTAGGGGGTGGACTTCTGGATTGAAAATTGTATTTTGTGTTACATCCATAAACAAATGTTATGGATTCTGAGGAAATATTATGAAAATTAATCCCCGACAGGTCGAAGCCTTTCACAAAGTGATCCTCACTGGCGGGATTACGGCGGCGGCGAATATGATGAATATCACGCAGCCCGCGGTCAGCAGGCTGATCCGTGACTTTGAATATGCCATCGATCTGAAGCTGTTTGACCGCGACGGGCGAGGGCTGATTCCGCGCGACGATGCCATCAAGTTGTACCGTGAAGTCGAACGTCTTTATCTCGGACTTGAACATATTTCACGTATCGCCGACGAAATCCGTCATTCAAAAGGCAGTGTTTTGCGCATCGGCAGCGTCGCGGCGCTTTCGCCGTTGTGCGTCGAACACGTTCTGCCGCCGCTGATTGAAGAGATTGCGGATATCTCGCTGTTTCTCGATATCGAAAGCACGACGCACATTATGGATGTGGTGACCGGCAACCAGTACGACGTAGGGTTTCTCTTCGGAAAGCCCGATGTGAAAGGGCTTGAAGCCGAGATGCTGGCAACCGCCAAAGCCGTGGCCGTGATGTCGCCGAGGCATCCGCTGGCGAAACAGGATGTGGTCACCGCCATGGATCTGACCCGCTATCGCCCCATTATTCCCGGCCGGAAAACGCCGCTGCGAGAACAGCTGGATCAGGTCATGAGCCGCCTCGACTTGTATATGAACAACCCTATCGAAACGTCGCTTAATAATTGCTGCATCATGGCGGGGAATAATCTGGGCATCGGCATCGTTGATTACATTACGGCGCGCAGCCACAAGAGCGATATTGTGCTCAAGCCCTTTACGCCAGACATAAGTATTGCCTATCTTGCCGTATTCCCGCCGCAGATCCCGAAAAGCCGTCTGGTAGAACATATTACTAAAGAAATGAAGACATTAATCGAAGGCTATCTGTAGCTACTTGCAGCCCACGGCAGTAAAACTCCCCAAAAGGTTCACACAAAATCATACTTCTTAGTGATTTCTGTCACATTCCTCACACCAAACGACACTCTTGTGGGCAAATAGTGCGCCCACATAGACTTAAAAGCTATAAAACAGAGTTTAAATATCATTTATTTGAATAAGTTAAATTATTTAATCATTAAATATCAATGCCATACCTGGTAGCCGCACAAAGAGTAATCTCACTTATAATAATTTACCTAATTTCAAACTCTTCGTTACACATTCACAACCCCGATGAGAAGTATTACTATTTGCGCGAAATTGTCCTATCTGGTTCATTTGATAACGGGTGTTCATTACGTGTTTCCAGCTTTTCCCACATCTTGACTACAATATTTTTGTCGACAACATAAGTGCAGTGAGATAAATCATGCCAACAACTAAGAGTAAATGGACCTGGCTCCTCTGGCTGCTGAGTGCGCTGATGGCCGTTATCGGCCTGACACTCGGCATCGGCGGTGCGTATCTGGCCACATTGGGAGGAAGCATTTACTTCCTGCTGATGGGTCTGGCCCTCGTCGTTTCCGCCGTTTTAATTTTCAAAGGTAAGCCTTCGGGCGCGTGGCTCTACGCCGTCGCCTTCGTTCTTTCTGTTATCTGGGCTATCTGGGACGCCGGTTTCACCTTCTGGCCGCTGTTCTCCCGCCTGTTCACGTTCGGCGTTCTGGCCTTCCTCGTCGCACTGGCGTATCCGCTGCTGAAAACGCGCGCGGGCCTTGTTGCCCGCAAAGGGCCGAGTTTCTCGCTCGCCGCCGTGCTGGCAGTTGCCCTGATCGCGGCATTCGGTAACACGTTCGTCCCGACGCCAATCATCAGCGCCGACAACGATCAGGTTCCGGTCAAACCGGTTGATAAAGGTGCGGAACAGAAAAACTGGGCGAACTGGGGTAACACCACCGCAGGCGACCGTTTTGCTGCACTGGATCAGATCAACAAAACCAACGTCGATAAACTGCAGGTGGCGTGGACGGCTCATACCGGCGATATCCCGCAGAGTAACGGTTCCGGCGCTGAAGACCAGAACACCCCGCTGCAAATCGGTGACAAACTGTTTGTATGTACCGCGTACAGCAAAGTGATCGCCCTGAATGTGGATGACGGTAAAAAGCTGTGGTCTTACGACTCCAACTCTACCGCGCCGAACTGGCAGCGTTGCCGTGGTCTGGGCTATTACGAGAACAGCAGCGTAAACAGCGCAGCGCCACAGGCTCCGGCTGCCATTCCTGCGGCTGAACCGGCCACTCCAAACGCCGCTTCAGAAGCTGCCGCGCCTGCAACAGATGCGCCGCAAGCGCCTGCTGCCACCGGCGGTACCGTCAGCGCGACCTGCGAACGCCGTCTGTTCCTGCCAACCATCGATGCGCGTCTGATTGCCATCAACGCCGACACCGGCAAGCCTTGCGCTGATTTCGGTGACAACGGCGTGGTTGACCTGAAAGTCGGCATGGGCGAAGTGAAACCCGGCTATTACCAGCAAACCTCTACCCCGCTGGTCGCGGGTAATGTCGTGGTTGTTGGTGGACGCGTGGCGGATAACTTCTCCACCGGCGAACCTCCGGGCGTGGTGCGTGCGTTTGACGTTCACACCGGCGCACTGGTATGGGCATGGGATCCGGGTAATCCGAACATCACCAAACTGCCACCGGAAGGTCAGACTTACACCCGCGGTACGCCGAACGTCTGGTCTGCGATGTCCTACGATCCGAAACTGGGTCTGATTTATATGCCAACCGGCAACGCCACGCCTGATTTCTTCGGCGGCACACGTACCGAGCTGGATGATAAATACAGTTCATCCGTGGTCGCTGTTGAAGCCACAACCGGTAAAGTCCGCTGGACGTTCCAGACCACGCATCACGATCTGTGGGACTTCGACCTGCCGTCTCAGCCGCTGCTGTATGACCTGCCGGACGGCAAAGGTGGCAGCACGCCGGTTCTGGTGCAGACCTCCAAACAGGGCATGATCTTCATGCTGAACCGCGAAACCGGCCAGCCGGTCGCGAAAGTGGAAAATCGTGAAGTGCCGCAGGGTAACGTCCCTGGCGAACGCTACTCCAAAACGCAGCCTTTCTCTGTCGGTATGCCAAACATCGGCAACCAGACGCTGAAAGAATCTGACATGTGGGGCGCGACGCCGATGGATCAGTTGCTGTGTCGCATCGAGTTTAAAGGAATGCGTCACGAAGGCGTTTATACGCCTCCGGGTCTGGATCGTTCCCTGCAATTCCCGGGTTCTCTGGGCGGCATGAACTGGGGCAGCGTGTCGGTTGACCCGAACAACGCCATCATGTTCGTGAATGATATGCGTCTGGGTCTGGCGAACTACATGGTTCCGCGTGCACAGGTTCCGACCGGCGCAAGCGGTATTGAGATGGGGATGGTGCCGATGGACGGTACGCCGTACGGCGCAGTCCGCGAGCGCTTCCTGTCTCCGCTGGGCATTCCTTGCCAGAAACCACCGTTTGGCACCATGTCTGCGGTTAACCTGAAAACCGGTAAAATCGTCTGGCAGGTTCCTGTCGGTACGGTAAAAGACACCGGTCCGCTGGGCATCAAAATGCGTATGCCAATGGAAGTCGGTATGCCAACGCTGGGCGCAAGCCTGTCAACGCAATCCGGTTTGCTGTTCTTCGCCGGTACGCAGGATTTCTATCTGCGCGCATTTGATACCGCAACCGGTAAAGAAATCTGGAAATCCCGCCTGCCGGTTGGCAGCCAGTCTGGCCCGATGACGTACGTTTCACCGAAAACCGGTAAACAGTACATCATCATCAGCGCCGGTGGCGCACGTCAGTCCGCAGAACGCGGCGACTACGTGATCGCCTACGCATTACCTGATCAGAAGTAAATCGATTTAATTTTGTCGAAAAACAAAGCCCGCCGGTGTGAACTGGCGGGCTTTTTTGTTTGGGGATATTTATGGGGTGTTCAGGGAAGCCTTGATGCCTGACTCTTTAATCCTGCGAATATTGCTTCGCTGATTTTTACAGGAAAACCGGCGGGCAATAAAGCCGCGACGTCCTTAATCACCTGCGGAGTTTTTTCTTTCATTTCCGCCATCATACGGACCACACTCTCTTGCGGAAAATCGACCCGCAGCGCCGTTGTGCCAAAATGCCGGGGAAGGATCCTGTCCCAGTGAAAATGCCGGTTTATCCCCAGAACAGCCATCGCCATTTTGGCTTTTTTCGCCGGTATACCTTGCGGATGCATAAGCGGGAAAGCAGACATCACGTCATACAGTGGCGTCATCCGGTATGCGCTTCCGGGTTCAATATACACGCTAAAGTTCTTCGCATGACCGTCAATGGCAGCGAGCATCCAGAACAGAATCTGACTCTTAAAAAACAGTTCCCGATCACGTAAAACCTGCTGTGATCCAAGCAGAAGTTTCATTGCCGCCGCGATGCCCGGACCACCATCAGACTCGTATTTCAGCGCCGGAGCCACGCCCAGCGCCTGACAGAAATCTTCCTGCGGCAACCGCATCAGCCAGGAACCATCCTGTGACCAGCGGCGATCAAAGCGCTCAACCACTAACACTTTTTGCGTACCGAAACGGGCAATTTCGGCACGGGCGGCGGGGAGCCCAAACTGTTCCGCAATCTTCAGGCACAACCATTCATTTTCAACACTTTCGCTTAAATCGATTCCATTGTTTGCTATATAGCCAATGGGAAGTTTAAGAATATGGCTCGTCGGCGTGCTCCCCTGCGGACGATGCCACTGGTCGCGATACCATAACAGGGCTGTTTTTTCCTGAGCTCCGGCAAGCGAAATACGAAAGTCATCGACTTCCGCTTCCATGCCCAAAGGGGCTTCTTTATAGCCCTGAAGAAGATGTTCCACTTCTTCATCGCTTAGCGGTTGGGCATGAATTTCAGTTACCGGCGTGACCTGGCTGTTCTCCGGATACAACTGAACTGCACCGACACAATCGCCCCCAATGCGAGAAAGCAAATCGAAAGGCTGCTTCGTCGGAATGGCAAAACGCGCCTGAATACGGCTTCGGATTTGCTCATTATCGGGGAGAAGGTTATCAAAAAAGTTGTATACCACGGCACCACGAAACTTTGCAGTTTGCAGCGGAAGCGATAACGAAATAGCACGAGCTCCCGCCCGGTTCAGCCAGCTTTCGTGATACACAAATGACATTTCACCGCCACTGGCTTTCTCTAACGTCCCCACCGTAATGCCATTTAACGCGAGCGTTAACTTATCCATGTATTACCACTCCTGATCCCACGACGTTTTGTCCTGTGGATCACTGTTTCTTGGTGCTATCTGCAGCTCTAAATCCAGCGCAGCGAGCAGTTTAAACAGTGTTTCCAACCGCGTTCCATCCGGGTAATTTTCAAATTCAGAAACCGTGGACTGTTTCAGGCCCATTGTCTCAGCGGTTTTACTCTGGCTCAGTTTGCGCTTTTTACGCTCATTCCGCAGTGCATTGGCCAACATTTTTGTTGAAGTTATATTCATATTATCCTCCCTGGCGGATATTTTCAGTATATCCCCTGTAAGGGATAAATCAATTTCTATCCTCTAAAGCGGATAATATTAAAATATCCTCTACACCCTGTAAGCTGTAAAAATCTAATACAGCCTTCAGGCTGTAATTTGCCCTTTCTGCCTGTCGCATGTTTCAATGCGTTCCCGATCTCCCTGTCTCAAATAAGCCAGACGCCCATGAAAAAAAGTGAATTTATCGCTCAGGATTTACTGAGCAAAATTTATCAGAACAGCGGATCGTTGCCGGAAAAGCTGCCACCGGAACGCCAGCTGGCGGAAGAATACGGGGTTTCGCGGTTTACCGTGCGCAAGGCGCTGGAAAAACTGGTGAGTATCGGTGCGGTCCGCATCGTGCAAGGCTCGGGGATTTATATCAATGCGGGCGTCAGCAGTAATCCGCTGGTATACAACTCGATTACCGAGAAGAAATTCACCGAAATCAGTTTCCAAATGCTGGAGTTACATAAGCGGCGGCCTGACCGCGAAGAGCAGCAGGTTTTCGATATAACCGCGGATGATTTTATCTGGGCGTTTACTCGTCTGCGACGCATCAGCCAGCGCAACGTACAGATTGAGTATTCGCGGATGCCCGCCGAAGGTTTTTCGGATCTGAATCAGAAAACGATCGAGCATTCCATTCAGCAATACGTTCTGAATAAAGGCTTCGCGATTTCGCATTCCCTCACCCGTTATCAGGCGGTCAGCGTCAGCAAAGAGCAGGCGCAGCTGCTGGGCTGCAAGAAAGGCATCGCCGCCATGCAGATCACCAACAGAGGGATTTTGCAGGGCGGCCGCGTTTACGCGTTCAGCGATATCCTCGACATCGATTATTCATGTACTTACGTCATCCCGTTTAATCAGGATAATCTGGCGTTTCGGCAGACTTAAGGCGTGTGGATCACGCCGTCGGGCAGGCGGCTTTGCGTCCATTCATGCGGGCGATACACCACCGGAAATTCATTCGCCGCCTCGCTGTTGAAATCCACGCCGATCCCGGCTTCTTCACACGGATAAAAATACCCGTTCACCGGAGCCTGTGCGCCGGGGAAAACCTGCTGCGTATTGGGCGGATAAGCAACAAATTCCTGAATAGCCGCATTATGCAGATGAATATTCAGGTGCGTATTCACCGCCGCGCCGACCGGCGTCATGTCCGGCGGGCAATGCCAGGCCAGACGCACGCCAAAACTCTGGCAAAAATGCGCCAGTTTTAAAGCCGGTGTGATACCGCCGATTTGTGAAACGTGACAGCGGATAAAGTCGATCCTGCGATTAATGATCAGATCCTTCCATTCCGCCGGATTATTGAATAATTCGCCGGTGGCCAGCGGCACGGCGGTCTGGCTGCGGATCTGCGCCAGCCACTCGTTCTGATCGGGCGGCAAAATATCTTCAATAAAGTAAGGCCGGTATTGTTCCACCGCTTTGGCAAACTGCACCGCCTGTTGCGGGAACAGGCGCTCATGAACGTCGTGCAGAATGTGGAACTGATTGCCGTACCTTTCACGCAGCGCTTTAAACATGGCGAGCGTGTTATCCATGTACTGATCCTGATCGTAATACGCGCCCGCCGCCGGTTCGCGCGTGGTGTGGAAATCGCGCGCGTTGCCACCGTAAAAGCCCAGCTGGCAACGGATGTGGCGATAACCTTCGCCCAGAAGACGATCCACTTCGCCGTAGAGATCTTCCAGCGTTTCCCCCGCCGCGTGGCTGTACGCGGTGACCGCATCTTTCGATTTACCGCCGAATAAATGATACAGCGGCATATTCGCCAGCTTGCCTTTGATATCCCACAGCGCCATATCGATGCCTGCGATGGCGTTGTTGATCACTGGCCCGTTACGCCAGTACGCGTTCACCATCATCATCTGCCACAAATCTTCGATGTGATTCGCATCGCGGCCTAACAGCAGCGGTTTGAGGTATTCATCGACCATCAGTTTCACCGCCAGCGGACGCTGCTGGAATGTGGCGCAGCCGAGGCCGAAAACACCGCAGTCAGTTTCAATTCTGACGACCACTAGATTATGGCGATCGGGGCGCGTTATCTGGCATTCAATATGCGTAATCAGCACAGGTTTCATGGAAAATCCTTAATAATGGCCTTCAGCTCTTTTAAGGAAAAGAGTGCGGGAATATTCGTATTGCGGTTATTTCACCGTATTTTACGCCCGGCTGTAAACCTTAATTTCATGCATTTATTTTGGTATGAAAGAACGGTCATTTACTGAAAAAAACCAGACCAATTATCATAAAACCCCATCTGAGCAGGCTTAGAAGGCGGATTATGTGACCGGGATCCTGTTTTATTGGTTTGTTTTTAAAAACCACGCTCATTACACTCCCTTCCCATCTGAGAATAAAAATACAATTTCCGTCGCGGGGTTCAGGGTGAATACAGAAATAATGCAGTCCGTTATTAAAGGCGTCGGCGGTGCAGAAAATATTAATAAAATCTGGCATTGCATGACCCGTCTGCGTTTTGATTTAGCCGACGAAAATAAAGTGGCGTGGGATGAGATAAAAAATCTGCCCGGCGTTTTGGGCGCGCAAAGCCAGAGCGGTCAGGTGCAGATTATTGTCGGGCCGAAAGTGAATACCTGGTACGAAGCGATTGTTTCGCAGCTGGATCCGGCGTCAAAGCCAACAGGAAATGTTTCCACAAATGCGCGCAAAAGTCTGATCTCGATGTTCATGGATACGGTGTCCGGCGTGTTTGGCCCGATCGTTCCGGCCATTGCGGGCGCGGGAATGATCAAAGGTTTGCTGGCCGGTTTAATCGCCCTCAAGGTGATTTCGGCGAAAAGTGAAACCGTGATGATCATCGATCTGATTGCCAGCGGCGTTTTCTATTTTCTCCCGTTCTTCCTCGCTGTCTCTGCCGCGAGAATCTTCAAAACCAATGAATATCTGGCTGCCGCAGTCGCCGCCTGTCTGATGTATCCGACGCTGATTGACGCCGCAAAAGCGCTCGCCAGCCATACTGCGGATGCGCCAACAGCGTTGTATTTCATGGATATCTTGCCGGTTTCGGTATTTAACTATTCGGCCAGCGTGATTCCGGTGATTTTCTCGGTGCTGGCGCTGAGCTACATTCACCGCTGGGTGGACAAAATCATGCCGGACGTGCTGAAAACCGTTTTCACGCCAACGCTGACGCTATTTATTGCGGCGCTGGTTTCACTGACGGTGATTGGCCCGGCCGGAATTTACCTCGGTAAACTGCTGGCGCTGGGTATTCAGGGGCTGTTTGAAGTGTCATCGGTGTTCGCCGGTTTTATTGTTGGCGCGATCCGCCCGGTGGCGATCCTCACCGGAATGCACCACGCCATGACGCCAATTGCCTTGCAGAACTTCACCGATCAGGGCTGGGACATGCTGATGCCGATGATGTTTATGGCCAACATGGCGATTGCCGGTTCGACCTTCGCGATTTATTTCCATGTGAAAACCCGCGAGCAAAAATCAGTCGTGCTGTCGGCGGCGATTTCCGGGCTGCTGGGGATCACTGAACCGGCGCTGTTTGGCGTGCTGACACGCTATAAAAAAGCGTTTATCGCCACCACGATCAGCAGTTCTGTGGCGTCGGCGTTTATTGCATTCTTCGGGGTGCGGTTGTACGGCTATATTCTGTCGAGCATTTTCAGCCTGCCCGCCTACATCGGTCCGTACTTCATTTATATCGTAATGGGCGTGGTGTTATCGCTGGGGCTGTCATTTACGCTGACATATCTGATGGTCGTTAAAAACAAAGACACCGGAAAATCGGTGCCTCTGGTCAGTCAGGTGCGTTAAATTCAGGCGGCGGCGCTGGCTGCTGCCTGGATTTTATTAGTCAAACGACCGATGTTCTCAATTTCCACTTCAATCGTGTCATTGGCGTTCAGGTACAACGGCGGTACGCGGCTTTTGCCCACGCCGCCCGGTGAACCGGTCATGATCACATCCCCCGGCGAAAGCTGCGTAAACGTGCTGATATAGGCAATCATCTGCGGAATGGTATGCACCATGTTAGCCGTGGTGTCGTTTTGCACCAGCCGGTCGTTCAGCCAGGTTTTTATGCTCAGATTCTGCGGATCGCCCACTTCATCCGGCGTCACCAGCCACGGCCCGAACGCGCCGGTGGCAGGCCAGTTTTTCCCGGCGGTGTACCACTTATGCTGCCAGTCGCGCACCGAGCCATCCATATAACAGCTGTAGCCCGCAATGAAATCCAGCGCATCTTCGGCCGGAATATTGCGGCCGGTGCGGCCGATAATGATCGCCAGTTCCCCTTCGTAATCAAACTGGCTGGAAGAGGCGGGTTTGATAATGATGCCGTTATGGCCAACCTGCGAATCGGCGAAGCGGACAAATAACGTCGGCGCGTCGCTGGTTTCATTGAACTCTTTGCGCTTTTCGGCGTAGTTCATGCCGACGCCGAAGATTTTGCCCGGACGGTCAATCACCGGCAGAAAGCTGATGTCGCTCAGCTGAAGATCGGCCGGAAGCTGCGCATAGCGCTGCAATTCGTCAAGCTGATGATGCGCCATGAATTCGTTAATATCCCGGCAACCTGAGTGACGGCCGACATCAATAATGCCGTCTGTCTGGAAGATGCCGAAGCTTTTGGTGTGTTCTTTACTGAGGGTGAAATTAACAATTTTCATAGATGCGCTTAGTTTCTTATTTTACATAAAACAGGTGAATTCACTGGCGTTCAGATTGCGGAGACGCTCACGCCCCTGCAAAGATCGCGAGATTATTGACCGCGCCTCTCATGCCTTCTACTATATTTTTTTACCAAATCGATGAATTTCAGGAATGTATGATTAATAACAGGGACTTAGATTATTTCGTCACCGCTGCGGAGATGATAAATTTGAGACTTGCGTCACAAAATTTAAATATTACGCAGCCCGCGCTATCGAAATCCATCACCCGTTTGGAGAAAGAACTCGGCATTAAATTGTTTAAAAGAGCCGGCCGGGGTCTGGAGCTGACCGAGGCGGGTCGCATTCTTTATCAGCGGGGCTTGGCGCTGCAAAATTCCTATCATGAGATGGCAGAAGTTATGACGGAACTGAGCAGCGGCGCGGGCGGGATTGTGCGTGTCGGCGTGTCGGGTTCCGCGACACAATTTTTACTGCCGGAAATCTGCAAAACGCTGCAATTACAGGTTCCCAACGTAAAACTGGAAATCCAGATCGGCATGAACGACGTGCTGTTTACGCTGATGGAGCGCCACGTCATCGACATTATTATCGGGCCGCTGGTGAACTATGAAAGCCCGGTGGTTCAGGTGCCGGTTACCGCCGATCGCGTGGTCGTCGCGGCGTCACGCGACCATCCGCTGGCGGGCAGGCCGGTTTCGCTGCGCGACATGAGCCGTTACGGCTGGATTTTACCAGCCAAAACCGTGTCGATGCGGCAGTGGCTGGACAAGATGTTCTATGAAAATCATTGCCCGCTGCCGGACGTTAAAGTGGAAATCAGCTCGCTGGCGTCAGTGCCCGGTCTGATCGCCAAAAGTGGCCTGCTCAGTTTTCTTTCTGAAAACATTCTCGTCGAGGAAGAGTTTATCTCCCGGCTGATCCGGATCGATAACGATCAACTGATGATGCCGCGTCGTGTGGGCATTACCTGGCGGGAAGGCGCATTTCTTTCACCCGCGACGCAAAAGGTAATTGAAGTGACGCAAAACGTCGGGAAGAAAATGCAGAGTGAAGCCCGCCGCATGCTGGAAGACTAGGCCAGCCGCGGCGGGAAAGAGCCGGAAATTACACCAGATGGCAGGCGACGCGGTGGCCGCTTTCCACTTCACGCAGTAACGGAATTTCAGCGCGGCAACGTTCGGTCGCGCGCGGGCAGCGGGTATGGAAACGGCAGCCGGACGGCGGTTTTGACGGATCCGGAATTTCACCGCTGACCATTGCCACCGGTTCGCTGTCAGGATCAAGCGTCGGCACGGCGGCCAGTAACGCCTGCGTGTACGGATGCAAAGGCTGGCGGAATAAAGCATCGCGGCTCGCGGTTTCTACCAGTTGCCCCAGATACATTACCGCCACGTCGTCGCACAGATGTTCCACCACGCCCAGATCATGCGAGATAAACAGAAACGTCACACCGTGATCGTCGCGTAAATCCGAGAATAAATTGATGATCTGCGCCTGAATCGAGACGTCGAGCGCGGAGATCGGCTCATCGGCAATAATGAATTCCGGTTGCAGGATCAGCGCCCGCGCAATGCCAATACGCTGGCGTTGCCCGCCGGAAAACTCATGGGGAAAGCGGTTGTAATGCAGCGGCGACAGCCCGCAGATTTTCATCACTTCCACCACTTTGCCGTGCAGTTCAGCGCGTGAGCAGAGTTTATGTTCCAGCATCGCTTCGCCGATCGCGTCACCAATACGAATACGCGGATTCAGCGAACTGTAGGGATCCTGAAACACCAGCTGGATTTTCGGTCGCAGCGCTTTAAGCTGTTTCGGCTTGAGCCGGTGCAGGTCTTCACCACGAAACTTCACGCTGCCCGCCGTTTTGTCGTACAACCCGAGAAGCGTTCTGCCGACGGTGGTTTTGCCGCTGCCGGATTCGCCCACCAGCCCGAAAATAGTGCCTTTGCGGATGTTAAAACTGACGCCATCTACCGCGCGCAGCTGGCCGGTTTCCTGCCCGAATACGCCGTCGCGGATCGGGAAGTGTTTCTTCAGGCCATCCACTTCTATCAGGTAGTCAGTACTCATCAGATTTTCAGCACTCATGGCTGCAACTCCTTCTGCGTCATTTCATTTGCCGGATTCAGCCCGCTGTAAAAACAGGCCGCCTGCCGCGACCGCCCTTCCAGCGGTGGGATCCCCTGACGACAGCGGTCGGTGGCACGTTCACAACGCTCGGTAAAAGCACAGTACGGCGGCAGCGCAGCCAGATCCGGCACCTGACCGGGAATGGAATACAACCGCCGGCGACGCTCGCCCGGCGTGGGCCGCGACGCGATCAACCCCTGCGTGTACGGATGCAGCGGATTGCGCAGCACTTCCGCCGTTGCGCCCTGCTCAACAATTTTCCCGGCGTACATCACCACCACGTGATCGGCCATCTGCGCGATCACACCCAAATCATGCGTAATGAGCATCAGCGCCATGTGATTTTGCCGCGCCTGATCGCGTAACAGCCGTAAGATCTGCGCCTGCACGGTGACGTCCAGCGCGGTGGTCGGCTCGTCCGCAATCAGCAACTGCGGCTTACAACTGAGCGCCATCGCAATCATGATGCGTTGTAACATGCCACCCGAAAGCTGGTGCGGATAACTGGTCATCAGGCTTTCCGCACGCGCCAGACCAACGTCGGTGATCATCTTCGTTGCCTTTTCCCAGGCCGATTTTGGCGATTCCCCGAGATGGCGGATCAGCGGCTCAACCAGCTGTTCACCAATGGTCAGCACCGGATTGAGCGCGGTCATCGGTTCCTGGAAAATCATCGCCAGCTGGTTGCCGCGTAGATCCGCCATTTGTGATGCGCGCAGTTTCAGTAAATCACGCCCCTGAAACAGGATTTCGCCGCCATCAATGCGCGCGGCCTGTGGCGGCAGTAATCCCATCAGCGACATCGCCGTGACGCTTTTTCCGCAACCGGATTCGCCCACAATGCCGACGGTTTGCCCTGCCTGAACGTCAAACGTGACGTCCTGCACTGCACGCACACGCCCCTGATCGCTGGAAAAAGACAGCGCAAGCTGATTAAAACGGATCAACGGTTCTGTCATTTTTTACTCCGTTTCATCTTGGGATCGAGCGCATCGCGCAGGCCATCGCCCAGTACGTTAATCGCAATAACGGTGATAAAAATCGCCACGCCCGGCGGCATCCATAACCACGGACGGCGCTGGAAGTCGATCAGGCTGTTGGCCGCGTCCATCATGTTTCCCCATGAAGGCGTCGGTGGCACCACGCCCAACCCGAGATAGCTGAGCGCCGATTCACTGAGAATGGCGTTTGCCACCGCCATCGTCGCCATCACTACCAGAATGGGCACAGTATTGGGCAACAGATGGCCGAACAGACGACGGCGCGCGGATAACCCGAGCACCTGCGTCGCCAGCATAAAATCACGCTCGCGCAGGGACAGAATTTGCCCGCGCACCAGACGCGCCAGCTTCGGCCATTCCAGCAAACTGAGCATCACGATCACCATGTAGACGCGCGAATCCGGCGAGAAATCCAGTTCCGAGAGCATCGCGCCCATCACAATCAGCAGCGGCAGGCTCGGAATGGTCATCACCAGATCGGCAAAACGCATGATAATTTTGTCAGCAACGCCGCCCAGATACCCCGAAACCGCGCCCATCAGATAGCCGAGTGTCACAGAGAGCAACATGGTAAGCAGGCCGATGATCAGCGAAATACGCCCGGCCAGAAGCAGGCGCGTATAAACGTCGCGCCCAAGAAAATCGGTGCCCAGCCAGTGATCGGCATTTGGCGCTTTATTAATCATCAGTGCATCGGTAGCGTCATCGCGCCATGGCGAATAGTAAGGGCCCACTATGCACCAGACCGCCATGACCAGCAGAAGGATGAGGCAAAACATCGCCAGCCGGTTCTGTCGCAACGATTTCCAGGCCTGCTGCCACGGTGACGGTGTCACCTGCGCCATCGCCGGTATTCCCGCTTCACGAAGCCGGCGGTGTGTTGAAAATAATGATCCAAACATCACGACCTCACACGAATACGCGGGTCAGCCCACGCATAAAGCACATCGGCAATCAGGTTGCCCAGAATGGTGAGAACCGCCAGGAACAGCGTGAATCCCATCAGCACCGGATAATCGCGCGCGGCCAGCGAATCAATATGAATGTGCCCCGCGCCCGGCCAGTTAAAGACCTTTTCGGTGATCAGCGCACCGGAAAACAGCCCCGGCAGCTCGAATCCTAACAGCGTGATAATTGGCAACAGCGCGTTCCGCAGCGCATGTTTGAGGATGACGGTGCGCTCGCGCAGCCCTTTGGCGCGCGCGGTACGGATGAAATCCATGCGTACGACGTCCAGCATGCTGGCGCGGAAATAGCGCGTCAGGCTGCCCGCCTGAAGCATCACCAGCGCAATCACCGGTAATACCAGGTGCGCCGCGACCTGCATCACCCAGGCCCAACCCGTGGCGTCACTGCCGGTATTGGTCATGCCGCCAACCGGCAACCAGTGGAGATCAACCGCAAACCATTTGATCAGCAGCAGGCAAAGGAAAAACGTCGGAAATGACATCGCCGCGAATATCACCACGCTGACGACGTGATCAAACAGCGAATAGGGTTTCATGGCAGAAACAATACCCACCGCCAGCGCGATACCCCAGTACAGCACCATGGCGATAGTCGCCAGCAGGAAGGAGTTCCAGATGTACTGATTCAGCAACTGACTCACCGGGATCTGATATTGCAGCGAAAAACCCAGATCGCCCTGGAGCAGGTTCCCCAGCCAGTGCAGATAGCGGCTAAGCAGAGGCTGATCGAGGCCGTATAACGCTTTGAGTTCGGCGGCACGCTGAGCGGTCAGGGTAATATTGCCGTCGATAAAATCGCCCGGCGTTTTGGCAAACAGCATAAAGATGAGCAGCGAAGCGAGGAACAACATCGGGATGGTTTGAAGCAAACGACGCAGAATGAAATTTCTCATGACTTCCTCATTGAAGCTGCCGGTAAGAACCGGCAGCAACGTGATTTCTGATTATTTGACGATTTTGACATCCGGCAGGCTGCCGGTCAGGCCGTTGTAAATATCCGGTTTGAAACCGGTCACGCGGGCACTGCTGGCCGACAAAATTTTACGGTTGCCGAGCAGGATCACCGGCGGATCGTTCGCCAGAACTTTGTACAGTTCGTGGTAAACCGGCTTACGTTTTTCGATGTCGAGGGTCGCATTACCTTCGTTGATCAGCTTATCCACTTCCGGATTGTTGTAACCCTGCTCCGTGGCCTCTGTGCTGTAGTAATCCCAGACGCCGTCGTGCGGATCATTGAGCGTGCTGGTGCTGAATGACGCCAGATCGTAATTCCCCGCTTTACGTTGCGACATCAGCGCGTTGAAATCCACAACCTGTGGTTTCAGCAGCACCCCAATCTTCTGGTAGTCCTCTTTGGCGATAGGGATCAGGGCGTCGTTCAGTACTTTTTTGCTCACCAGCAGCGTCAGTTCCAGACGTTTGCCGTCTTTCACACGAATGCCGTCAGCGCCGGTTTTCCAGCCCGCTTCATCCAGTAATTTACTGGCCTGCGCCGGATCGAATTTGTACGGATTCACGCCTTCAGTGTTATACGCCCAGGAGATTGGCGCGATCGGCTCGATAGCCACGGAGCCGTAGCCCTGATACACCACGTCGATCAGTTTCTGGCGATCCAGACCGTAAATCAGCGCCTGACGAACTTTTACATCCTGCAATACCGGGCGATGAAGATTGAACTCAATCTTGCTGTAATCGCTGGATCCGTACAGGTTGATGTTCGCAAAACCCAGCAGTTTAAGCTGTTCGATATCATCAGGGCGTGACGTAAAAGCGTCATAGTCGGTATCGCCGGTCTGGAATAACTGGAAGTTCGTCGACGGATTGGTAACACGATAAATGAAACGTGGCGTCGGAGGCGTACCGCGGTAATAGTTTGTGTTGGCGTGGAAACGGATCTCCTGCCCCGGAATGTATTTGTCGTAAACATACGGGCCGTTACCCAGCGGTTTGCCGTGCAGCGTGCGCAGTGTATCGAGATTTCCACGCTGATAATCTTTGCCGTAATAGGCTTTCGACAGCACCGGCCCGCCGATTTTTTGCAGCGTGGTCGCGCCCGGTTGCGTGGTTGTCACCTGAAGGGTCAGCGGGTCGATAACTTTCAGACCACTGACGCTGTCCGCTTTGCCCTGCTTATATTCATCACCGCCGGCAATGTGTGCCAGCGTGATGTCGGTGTCGCCGTCATATTTCGGGTCGTACAACACGGTCAGTGTGAACGCGACGTCTTCCGCCGTCAGCGCTGAACCGTCGCTGTACTTGAGGTTCGGACGCAGTTTGATGGTATACGTTTTGCCGTCCGGGCTGACCGTCCAGCTCTCCGCCAGACCCGGAACCAGTTTACCCTGACTGTCCCAGTCAATCAGGCGGGCGAAGATCACGTTGGTGACGTTTTCATCCCAGCCATTCACGAAGAAGTAAGGGTTAAAAATGCCCTGCGGTTCGGAGATCCCGGCGATCACGGTGTCCGTACGCAGTTTCGCGGCAGCAGGCACCTGGCTGGCGTCTGTGGCCGGAGTGATGCCTTCTTTAAGAACATCGTCCGCAAAGGATAAAGAAGAAAACATCACGGCGCTGGCCAGCAATGCGATTTTAAAAGAAGCGGTGCGGCGCGCGCGGGAGACGGATTGCGCGGGGGCAGAAGTGAGTAACGTAGCCAAGTGACATCCCTCATCAATAAGTGTGCAATAGGTTTACAAAACATGACGAAGAGTAAGGTTGGGGTTTGTCCTTGTCTAACAACGAAATAATATGGCTTATAGCTTTTGGGCAGTACGCTGAAAAAGCCGCCAAAACGGGTAATGTGGAATGATTTCCTGCCCATACCCAGTAAGCACTCACTAACCATTCAGGTCAGGATAATCAGTAAGTTAACTGTAATGGACGTCGGAATCCTCCGGATCCGTACAAAGAAAAACGGCGTATCTCATCGAAGATACGCCGTTCATTTCGGAATGCTTTCAGGCCGGGACTGTCAGGCAGCGGTTTTCTTACTGCGGGAACTGACCTCAGAGAGGATCTCTTTTTGTTTGCTCTTCTCGCCGATCAGCTTGTACCAGCCTGAAAGCTTGCGCAGATCCGGCAACGTCGCCTTTTCTTCAACGTCGTAAGCGCTTAATTTCTCACGATACTCTTCGAAGATGGTGATACAGCGGCGTGCCCACTCGCCTTCCAGCGCCGAACCTGCCACTGCGCGCGGACGGCGCGGTAAGCGCGGGCGCAGTGGTTTACTGGCTTCTGGCGCTGACTCATCGACATACGCGAACTTGATCGAAACAACGGTTCTGCCCTGCTTCACCGGCTCCCAGACCACGGAGATATCGGTATTGGCGTTGATCCGGTTGATCGTCGGTTCAAGCAGCTTCTGGCGGAAGTCACGGTAATCCTCGTATTTACCTGCCAGACCGGCCTTCTCGCGCATCCAGTTGAGATCCAGGGTCACTTCAATGGCTTTACCGCTGCGTCTGCCGTAGAGGTTTTTGGCTTTGATTAACCAGCCATACAGACGCACGGAGAACGGCGTATCCAGTTTGGCGATATTAGCAAAATTGAGTTTGGTAAAAGACTCTTTTAATTCATATAGATACGGTGCAACGTCCTGACCAAATCTCAGTACAACGGCGCTGTGATCATCACTGCTGACGTATTCCAGCCGCGAGAACCACGAAAGCTGAACGGTACGCACCTTTCCGGTTTTCGTATCTGGTTTGTAGATGGTGACCGGCTTTTTCATCAGGCTTTCTGCAGCTTCACGCAACTGGCGGTGGCTGCTGGTCGGGTTTACCCCGTAGATCCGCTGGTAATCCTGAGGGAAAAGTCGATATAGCGTGTCCGGCTGAGGTTTCCTGCTATCAATTTGTGCCAGCGCCAGGTTAAGCAAGCGCATTTCATCCAGAGTAACGCTGTAGGCGCCTTCAAGAAGATCGTTCCCCTGAACTACGGTGAGTTTATTCAGTTCCATGTAGCAGGATCCATAAGTGGAAAGTAGGTAAATTATTCCACATAAAAAATACTGACGTAAAGTAAAAACAAGGCTTATTTATTCCTTTACTTTCAAATTGTTATAAGAGGATCCTAAAACATCGATCAGGAAAAACTTCCACATATGATTTTCCACCGACTCCGGGATCCTTTTTTAACATGCTGGATCGGCTCGCTTTTTACAGGAAATTACTCCACTTATCGGACTGAAGATCTCCAGCCCAGAATGTCTGAGATACTCGCTGCTCTCCCCTGCCGATCAGAAAATTCTTCCACATATAAGTCCATACTGCACGTTAACTGACCGTAAACGGCTTTGTGATCCCGTTCTCATTTCAACATCCCGGCCCGTTCCCTGTCTGAATCGGGATCTACAGGAAAACTTTCCACATATATGTGCCCCGGCGATCAGAAAATGTCTCCACATTTAGGGATACACGATCGGCGATCAGGAAATAACTCCACATATATGGGGCGTTCCGATCTCAGGAAATCTTTCCACGTATAGCAATGCGCGGGATCAGGAAATACTTCCACGTATTCCATCGTAAGGTGTTAACTGACTGCACAGTTACCGTGAATTCACGCACGTTTGATCAGATAATTCTTCCACATATAGGCAAGTGACAATGTCACATAATTCCTAACCCACTGTTTATAAAACATTATATTTTCAGAGATCAATTGAATAGCGTTAATCAGATCAGAAAATGTCTCCACATAACCGCTGATTGGATCAGGAAAATCTTCCACATATGCCCTGCTCTGCTGCCCGGATATCTATTTCTGAAGCCGATTATGCCTGACCAGGATGATCCTCTCCCTGCTGCGTGACACAACGTGACGCTGTCACAGGAAATGTCTCCACATTAGGGCTCGTTCTGGGATCAGGAAATTACTCCACCTATCATAAAAATGAGTTGTGGCAATATGTTAGTGTTAAATCTAAGCTGATGTTCATGACATGGGTTCCCAATGGAAACTGTCCACAGAAAAAAGCTCCACGTATCCAGTGGACTGATCTGTAAGGGAATTATCCACAGGAAAAAGCTCTACATTCATCATGAAAAGGATCCACATCCAACAGGAAGGATCTCCACTCCGGGCAGGAAATATCTCCACAAGACGCGTTGTATTCTGCTGATTTACTTAATAAAAAACCTCTCTTAAAGAGAAAGATCTAAACTTATAAATAAAACAAAACACTATTTGATCTTGGGATCCTGATAAGGACTGGCGACGTTAATACGTAAGGGATTAGGAAAAGGAAACACCAGAAGGGACAAGGTTGTGCAGGCTTCAGAAACAAAAGCGGGCCAGAAAAGGCCCGATCAAGACGGAACAAACGATCAGGAACGTTCGTTGGTGATTAGCCAGGCATTGATCAGCTCTGTCAGAACGTCTTTCATCTCGCGATCTTGCAGGAAGCAGCTGGTTTTGAAACGGCGATGCAGCTCTTCATCGATGTTAGTCTGTAACTTCTTCACTGAAGCGGGCGGCTTTGCTACAGCGTCCAGTGCTGTAGTCAGTTGTCTGTGCTGGCCAAGTTTCATTTTCATTTCAACAACTCCGTAATTTCTTTGGTCATAATTTCAATCTCGCCTTTCGCATTACCGTCCGTTGTATCGAAGACTGTTCCGCCATCCATCATGGTACGGATGTATACCTGGCGCTGAGTGGTGCCTGTGCGCAGTGCCGGAACGCCTGTATCAGCAATCGATTCTTTCAAGACTTCCAGCATCTTAGCGGATGCGACTTTCTTGGTGATCAGAAAACGCGCGATGACAGGCTGTAAATTTTCACGCGCCTCAACAACGGCAAGTATAGCGCCACAGGCTGCAAAATCTAAAGGTGACGGTGTCACAGGGATCAGGACTAAATCACTGACCATCACCGCTGCTGATGAAATTGCCGAGATTGCTGCTGCACCGTCGATGACTACGTAGTCATATTCTTTCAACTGCTTACGTACGGTATAAACTTCTTTTTCTGATGCGGCTTCCGCCAGGTCGAACTGGCATTTGCTTTCGTCGTACCAGTTGCTGATGCTTCCTTGTGGATCGGTATCGACCATCACGACTTTATGACCTTGTCGTGCAAGACAGGTTGCGATGTTAATAGAAGTCGTGGTTTTCCCTACCCCGCCCTTCCCGTTCAGGAAAGAAATAATTTTCGCTGCCATAACAACCTCTTGGTGAAGCGCTAAATGAAGATTATTGAATCCCGTAATCATAAGGTTTCGGGATTCATTATTTATGTAATCATAGGATTCTGGGATTTAAAAATCCATGAATCACAGGATTGAAACACTACTATAAAGTTTACATCCGATGATTTCAATATTTTAGGATTACCGAATTATATTATCCTGTGATTTCAGGATTACGTGATTACCGGTTGATTGATTACGGCGGTAACATAATGTTCAGGATGTTATGATTTTTGAATCCCATCATCCCAGGGTTTTGGGATGTCAGGATTGCAGGCGGATAAGGCTGAAGTATCGATCTCAAAGAATAAGGGTGCAAAATGGAGCTACAAGGATTTCGCTATCTTGTGATTTTATGATTCTGCGTTCTTGGGATTTTCGCGGGGATGCATCATGCCAATGAGAGCGCCAAAAAGTTTCGGCTGGTGTTGATGTTCAAAACAGTAGCCATGAAAATCTCACCATCTCACCATCTCACCATCTCACCATCTCACCATCTCACCATCTCACCATCTCACCATCTCACC
>NZ_JAEMGT010000170.1:0-3322 GCF_017655185.1 Rahnella sp. ChDrAdgB13
GCTCTCGCAAGCCGCTGCGTTCCTTAATGGTAGTGCTGACGAGAAGTTAATAATGATTGAATTACTGGATGTCATTACCGAAACAGCCAATTGGGGGATCGAGAAAAATGGCGCATGAAATCACACTGGAAGAAGCGGCAGAACGCGCTCGTCAGGCAACCCTTATTTGTCGTTTGTTAGAAGACTATCCACATGAATTAATCACTTACGAAGTATCTGACATTGCCAATCTGCTATGCAGTCTTACCGGTAATGTAGCGAATTGGTTAATTGAGGAATCTGCGCAGCGGGAAAACGAAGAAACGGGGGCGTCAGAAAAAAATGGATAAAGAAACTAAAGAAGGTCTCCTCGATGGAATTCGAGCTTGCATTATCGACCTTAACTTTTCAGAGGGTGCATTGCGTGTAGTTCGCTTTAACTTGCAGACAGATGATAGTTTTCAAGATGAATACTCCATCACTCACTTAGCAATTGAAAATATCAAACATGTTCGTCACATGCTTAACCAACTTGAGCTGGGGTATCTCTGATGGCAAAGAATAATCAAGCGCCAGTTGCGTTCGACATGCTCGATATTGGTGATGAACTCTATGTTATCGATGCAATGCTAACGACTGTTAATAACTTCAATAATTTTGAACGTGCAGAATATAAAGTAACTCACGGCGGAATGTTAATGATAATCGCTGCCAGAATAACGCAATTAAAAAACAGTGTGGATAAATTTAATAACAGCAAGACAGAATAAACTTAAATAACCAACATTAATTATCACGAAATTTAATTACGGCCTAACGGTCGGGGAAATCCGTATCCAAAGACCAGTAACGGAGTAATTGCGATGAGCACAAACGACAAAGTAACGCCTCAGCAGAAGATTGAGCGGTACCGCAACCGCCAGGCCGCTGCTCGCTATGAGGCGATGATCCAGAGAACCGGCAGCAACTGCGTTCTGGTGAATTTGCCAGACGGGGCGATGGCAACTGTAGAGGTAACGCAACAGTCTCTCATCGAGGCTCTGAAGTATTTCGAGGGCGTTGCATACGGTGAATACCCACGCAATGAAGCTGAGGAACTGCTCCTCAAGTTATACGCCAGCAACCTCTCTAAGCACGGCGACAAGCTGACTGAGAGCGGCAACGAATTCATGAACGACCTGATCAAACAGACCGTGATGATGGCGAAAGAGCAAAACATCGACGGCGCACAAACCGCCCACTAAAGGAGCGCTATGAAGAACGAAGAGAAAACCGCTGCGTATCAACGTCTGGAAGCGAAATGCTCAGCACTTGAATCACGCGGACTGTATCGCAGGGCGGCAGACATGTGGCGAACGAACCTGACCATAAATGGTTTAACCGAAAAAGAGCGCGACTTGTGCGTCACCAACGCAGGGTTATGTTCCCGTCAAGCGAAGTACACCGGCAAACCGGAGGGGCTTTAGCCATGAAATTAACAGCAATTCGCGTACCTGAGTGGGTTCACGTACGGGCGATTTCCGTACTCGGCATGTACCGGAAACAACGACTACATCCGGCGCGGATCCTCGGCACCGGAAACCTATCACTAAAAGTTAATCGCCGCTGGCGCCTGCTTTCAAAAGACCAAGGCCTGAACTGGCAGTTGATGAGCCACGAAAAATACAAGGCGCAGAAGGACAGAAAATGAACTCACGTAAACAAGCAAAAGAACTTATCGCCAGAATCACTGAGGCGGAAGAACGGTCTGGCGGGAAATTCAAAGTGCCAGCATGGATGAAAAACGTAGAAGACGTTGCCCAGTCAAAAAAAATGAACGCCAAGCAGCAGCGCGAATTTAACCAAATACTGACTCAAATTCTGCGTTCCAGCGTTGCCACCGTATACCTGATGGCCTGCGAGAGTCGTTGGGGCCAGAAGTTCGATGCTCCAGTATTTATCAGCGGAGATATTTCCCTTGGTTTGACCGGTCTTGTAGTTGAAGCAGCCCTGACTACCCACATTGAGCCGATCCTCATGGAGAACCGGAAGTACACACCTGACGAAGCCGTTGTGTACTTCTACATGGGTCATGAACTCAACAAAGAAGAAGACAGGAACAAACTAACTGAGCTGCTGGATGACGTGTTTACAGCCATGTGCAGAGAAATTCGCAGCAATGACTATCAGATGCTACCTGCGCCAGTCCGACACTAAGGAAACGACATGAAAAACCAAGCTGAAACCAATCTGGAAATTATCAACGGTGAACCAATGATGGGTAGCCGCAAAATTGCAGTGGCCACTGGCAAAAATCATGACCATGTGAAACGCGACATTCTTGCCATGCTTGAACAGCTTAAAATTCATCATCCAGATCAGGATGATGATGATTCAAAAGGCTTTATTATTTCACGTAAACACTATCAAGGCCGAGATGTAATTGATGAAATCTGGCTGAATGAAACCCTATCCATGACACTTGTTACCGGATATGACGCCACACGCAGATTGGCACTCGTTGAGCAATGGCAAGACATGAAAGCCGAGTTGTCCCAACCCCGCCTCACAGCGCCAGCACCGCAGGACATCAACATGAACAATGACATTCTCTCGCTGGCCCGCGTCGTGGCCGAAGCAACAGCATCAGCCACTATGAAGGCGGTGATCGACATCGTAGGTATTCCGAAACATCAATCCCTACCCGCTGTTCAACCTGCACCTGTCATTGCAGCACCTGCACAGAGCACCTTTGATTTGCAGGTCAGCCACCTCGAAACTGACAGCAATCAATCTGAGTATGTTCTGGTGGCGGATCTCGCATGGACCTGTGGTTTTTCAGATGCTGCGTGCCGCCGGCTGGTGACTTTCGCCAAATTACCCACCCGACTGACTAAAGGCGAAAGCGGCCATCTTCTGGTTAACCGTGAATCGTTCATGGCAGCAGCTCAGACATTGCTTAATGAATCCACTCCGCCAACGGGCAAGTTGAAACGCTGGCGGCACCCAGAATTCGGCGGTTTTACCCTGCGTCTGGCATCAGAGAAACACACTGGGGAGGATGAATAATGCTCATTGCGCCCTGGATTTTGATTCTGACTCTTTCCACCTCAGACGGTGAAGCCATTGATCACATCGGTTTTACCACTCAGGAAGCCTGTCGGGATGCTGGCCGTAAATGGACTTCGGTCCATGACACCGGCTCTATTGGTTCTTTCACCGATGCTATTTGCGTACCTACTGACTCACCGGAGGCTAAATAATGTTCTTCCCAACTGACATTCTCCGCGCCGCCCTGCACTGCGTCGCCGGTGAAAGCGAAACCCGCGAGTATCTGAAAGGGGTGTACATCACCCCGACCCAT
>NZ_JAEMGT010000171.1:0-4011 GCF_017655185.1 Rahnella sp. ChDrAdgB13
CAGAAAGGGAATTCAGGTTTAGCTTGTTTATTAGCCAGTTACTGGCGAAGGCGATCCCAGTCAGAGGAGCCAAATTAGAGACGCCCGCTTAAGGAAACTTAAGCGGGCGTTTTGCTTTCGTATTAAGACTGACTCTTATTTCTGTCGTGATACCAGACTTCCAAATCCCCTGCTCTCATCGGCCTGGCATAAACATATCCCTGCACTTCGTCACAGCCCAGTGCACGTAATATCTCTACCGTTTTGTCATCTTCCACACCTTCGGCCAGCACCACATAATCAAGTTGCTTAAGTAACCTGACAACGTTGCGCACAATGATGCGGCTGGCTTTATCGCTGGCAATCTTACTGACAATCGAACGGTCAAGTTTAATGATGTCCATAGGGATCTGACGCAGATAATTGATATTGCTGTAGCCCGAACCAAAGTCATCCAGTGATATTTTGAATCCGCGTAACTTCAGCATTTCGAGCCCGTTGAGAGCCGCCGGGCTTTCCAGCATTTTCTCCGTTTCCAGACATTCCACACCGAGTAACGCGGGAGTGAGTCCGGCGTTTCGCATTTTATGGTCGAGTTCATCCGCAAAATCTGGCCGCGAAAAATCGCTGGCGGCCAGATTAATAGAAACAGGCAGAGAAATACCCTGACCGCGCCACTGGCCTAACTGGGCGATAGCATGATCAATCACCCACCCCGTGAGTTCCCGCATCAGGCTGGTCCGCTCCACCAGCGGGATAAACAACCCGGGCAAAACCTCACCGTGCGTCGCGTGTTTCCAGCGCAGAAGCGCTTCGACGCCCGTAATCTGACCGTTCAGCAAAGAAACTTTCGGCTGATAAACCAGATACAATCCCCGGTCTTCGTGGAGTGCCTCTCTCAGACCCGTGAGCAGGCTGAAATCATTTTTCTTCCGGTTATCCAGCACCTCATCGTAGGTCATATACCGGTGCCCGTGACTTATTGCTTCATGCAAAGCACTAACAGCGTGACGCAGAATTTCACCCGGCGTCATAGCGTTATCACAACACCCTGAATCGCCGATATGAATATCCAAATCCAGCGGAACCTCAGGGCTGATTTTGGCCTGTATCCCCCGTAAGCGCTTGGCGACATTTTCGAGGGCCGAATTCTCTTTATCATGGGTGAAATAGGCAAACCGCCCCACTGCCACGGCGTAAAGTTGTTCGGTCAGTTGCAGCCGGGCCTGAAGCTGCACCGCCATGTCGCGCAATAAATTTTCCACGACGGTCATGCCCAATGACCGCGCCATTTCGTACGCAAACGGCATGTCGATACAGTCAATGATGACGAGTTTAAATGTGCTCTCTTTTGACACAAAGATATCTTTAAGCATCCGCTGCCGGTTCGGCAACAGTGTCACAATGTCGATATATCCGACGTTATGCCAGGACGCCAGAAAGCCCGACACTAACCCGGCCAGCTGTTCAAAAATATTGATCTGCTCGCCGGACAGAGTGCGCGGTTGAGTATCTAAAAGGCACAATGTCCCTACTGCGACCCCATCCTGCGTTTTGAGCGGGCAACCGGCATAAAAACGAACAAAAGGCGCCTCCGTAATGGCGTCATAAGTTTTGAAATCTGGATGCCGGTGGGTATCCGGGCAAATATACGTTTCGCCCTGTTCCAGCGTATTTGTGCAAAATGCTTCGCCGAGGTTCGTTTCCGTCACCGTCATATTCTGGGCTGATTTAATGTACTGTTTTTCATCATCCAGAACGGAAACAAAGCACATCGGCATATCGAGTAGCTGACAGGCCAGAAGTGTATATTTTTTTAACGCCTCGTCCCGAACCTCATCGTGGCTCTTAAGCAGGTTTATCGCTGCGCGCTTTTTACTTTCATCGCTGCGGAGATCAGTCAACATAGCAATACTCCGGTATAATGAGTCTTTTCTATTCTCTTGCCTGTGGTCATACCTTCGTTAGCCTGACAAAGGTGACAACATAGGCGTCACATCACATCCTATCGCCACATCATAAAGTTTCCCAGTAAATGTCGGCGGCAACTATGTCAGGCTGCCCACACCGTATTGTGAACAGGTTCCCTAATAAAAAACCCCTGCCGGCGGTCTGTGCGGGAATATCCGTCACGTGTAACTCTTGAAAATATTATGATTGCTAATGTTTTTATTCGTTTTTTAAAAAGATATAACGCTTAAAATCAGTCAATTAGATTTGTTTCATCGATCAATAGATATTTATCAATAGGTTTTATCATAGGAAAAATCGATCAATATGTGTTTATTAATTCGCGAAAGTGATCAATGATCACCTCTGCAAAATGGCGGACTTTTAAGGAGGAAATGATGTTGCGTTTAAATTTTCAAGTCTCATGCAAATTCAGATGTGAGCCTATCTATAGTGTCGGAGGTTTACTACACGCAGTCGAATTATTAACGGGCTTCGAAGGTGGATACAGCGGCGGAAAAATCGAACCTCAAAAATTTATCAGTTCCCTGGATACAAAATCTAAACACGAATTATTGCTAGCACAGCTAAATGAAATTAACGCGCGCTCCCTGTTTTTCAAACGTAATAAATTGCTTTGTTCCCTTAATATCGACCAAAGCATGGCAATTATGATACTCGAAGATCATCATATAAAAGAAATCCTGGACAGTAATGATTTTATAAGACTTGAAATATCTGAACGTTTTCCCAAAATAGATAAATTAGAAGGCAATATACTGGTAGACACTCTGTCCGGAAAATATAAATTATGGCTCGACGACTACGGTACTGATTTCAGCAATATAAATACTCTGAAGAACACTCAATTTGAATCAGTCAAAATAGATAAAAAATTCTTTTGGGAAAATGGTGATTCCGTCATGTGGCCAACCATTATTGATAATATCAATCAGTATTGCAACTCAATCATTGTTGAAGGTGTTGAAACCGGAACCCAGCTAAGAAACCTGCGATATAGCGGCGTCTCCTGTGCACAAGGTTTTCTATTCCCTTCCGTTCCCCTGGAAGATATCGAAATCCTGATACCCGGGAAAGGTCAAACTCATTTATAAATACGTTAACTTATCCTGTGGACAATAACGATAAATGAATCATCTGCCGCGGCGCAAAAAGCAACAATGTCAGGCGGCGGATTCACTGAGTATCATGGTCTTATTTTTCCCGCTCGTTTTAGCTTTATATAGCGCGTTATCAGCGGTTGCTATGGTTTCAAGCACAGATTGTATGTCATTGTGTTCAGCCAGGCCTATTGAAACGGTGACATGTACTTCATGGCTGTCTAACTTTATGTTGCTATCTTGGATAAGGAGCCTGATGTCTTCTGCTATCCTGGCCGCATTCGCTAAGTCAGCGTTTATAAAAACAATGAACTCTTCCCCGCCGTATCTGCCAACGAAATCATTGTCTCTGACATTTTCCTTCACAAGATAAGCAATTCTTTTAATGACTTTATCTCCAAAAGGATGCCCGAAGGTATCATTCAAATATTTAAAGTTGTCAATATCCAGCATGAGCACACAAAATTTCTCACCATAGCATTCATTCAGCGATTCAATATAGGCGTCAATACTTCTTCGGTTGTTAATCCCTGTAAGTGGATCCGTTTTTGAAGCCATTTTGAAAAACAATTCTCTTTTAGATAAATTAATTAAGTTATTTAAAAAAACATAGACCAGCGAGATATAAAGCAAACTGAGGATGGTTTTGATAATTGCGAGAGCCCAATAACCATTTTCGTTGAGCGCACTGACGTGCGTGAGCAGATTAAAGGCTTGCGCAATGCAGTATGCATATATTACATAACGGATCCGCATCCGCCCCCTGAGATTAAAAATCAGCAACATCACAAAATAAACAAGAGAAAACGCATCATAAAATGTCGATATTCCAAATAAAAACACAGTACTTATAATCAGACTTGCAAAGAATGTTGGATATCCGAAAACAATAAGAACCTATCCCAAAAGGAATTGTCAGTTAATAAGTAATGGCAATTTTTGAGGGAAGTATGGCAGGCAA
>NZ_JAEMGT010000172.1:0-2981 GCF_017655185.1 Rahnella sp. ChDrAdgB13
GCCACCAAACGAATCAGAAAATCGATACTGGAAAAACTCTAACGCGGTGGCCAGTTTTTGTTGACCACTACACACTCGTGTCATATTCTTTGTCGAACAGGTTGTTCACGTTGGCCTGCACGGCGAGTTGTTTCGTGACCTGATAACGGCTGAAGAGATTAACCACGGTGTAGCTGCCTTGCTCGGCGTAACGGGTGCCGTTGCCGCTTGGGCCCGGCACATCCTGCCAGACGTGAGTCTGCCAGTTCGCGCCGCCGCCGACGGTCAGATCCTGCAACATCGGCAGACGATAGCTGGTGAACAGTTTCAGCTGCGTGCGCGGCAGTTGCGGGTTAACCGCGTCGCTGTTCTCGTCTTCGGCAATGTAACGGGTGCCGCCGAACGTCATCTGCCAGTTGTCGGTCAGCGCGCCATTCAGTTCGAATTCAATCCCGCGGCTCACCGTGCCGTTTTTGCCTTCGTACGCTGTATCGGTCGAGCCTTCGATGGTGCGGCCGGTACTTTGCGCGACGTTATCGAGTTCCGCACGGAACACCGCAACGGATGCGGTCAGGCGGCTGTTGAACCAGTCGGATTTCACGCCCGCTTCGTAGTTTTTGCCGATTACCGGCGACAGATACGCGCCGTTGATATCGCGGTAAGTCTGCGGCTGGAACACCGACGTGTAGCTGGCGTAGGTTGACCAGGTATCGTTGATGTCGAACACCAGACCGGCGTACGGCGTGATGTTGTTCTTCTCAATCTGAGCCGTCAGGGTGTCAGAATTCCAGTTGGTGTAACGCGCACCGACAATCAGATGCAGCGGATCGGCCAGCGAAAGACGCGTGGCGACGTACGCGGATTTCTGGCGGATAACATCCCGCTCAGCCAGAGAACGCGGACCCCAGTCAGTTTCCGGGAACTGGCTGTTGTAGTCGTTAAAGTTACCCAGCTCTTCGGTCGAAATATTGGCGAATGCGCTGTAATAGGTATTTTGTTGTTTGGAATAACTCACGCCGGTCATCAGTTCATGCTGACGGCCAAACAGTTCGTACGGGCCGCTGGCAAAGGCGTCCACGCCATCGACTTTACGTTTACCGGTGTTGTAGCCGGTCCCCGCGACGACCGGATAACCGGCATAAGCGGATTCGCCCACGCCGGTGGTTTTATCGAATGTCCCGTCGATGTACATCATTTTGCTGTCGATAAGGGATTCAGTATGCGTGCCGTTCAGCGTGGCCTGCCAGCCGTTATCGAAGGACTGTTTCAGGGTGGTGAAAAGTTTGGTGGTCTCTTTATTGCTGTAAGCCCAGTCCGGCGCGGAGTTGAAACCACGGCGGTAATCGGTTTTGCTGCCGTCGAGATACCAGCGCGGCATGCACGCGGAGGGGTAATGCTTTGTATTAAAATATAAAATCCTTCTCCCAGCAAAACCCCTGCAAAACTCCTCAGCAAAACCGGTTACAGGCTATACAGCTACTTCTTTCCACTCCTTCCCACGGTCATCGTTGTATTGTTCGGTCATTTTGATATTTTTATGACCCAGCAAAGTCTGAGTGTCCACACCCTGACTTCTATATAGACGCTCAGATAAGGATCTTTGTTCATGGAAGGTTGGAGGCGTACCGCTTTTGAAAGCGATCCCTGAAGCCTCGCGCGCGGTGGAAAATCCCTTCGACAAAGTATTTTTCTTTATGCTGTCTCCTCTGGCGCTTACGCCATGAACACGATGGTGATGCAAAACCCATTTACTTAATACAGCATCCCTACATTCTGCGATAACATCCCGTAAGCTCATATTTAATGCATCACAACGTAGTGAAAGAGGTATGGCAACTTTTGCCCCTGTTTTTTCTTGAATAATATGCAATTTATCATCCCAGATATCTGAGAATTTCATAGAAACAATATCACCAACACGCTGACCGGTAATGATTGCCAGGAGCATTGCGCGTTGCATGAAAACGGGTTGTTTTTCAGCCGCAATGTATATTTCTTTCCATTCCGAAAGAGAAAGCCTCTGCCTTGCGACTTTTGCTCTTGGTTGCTTAGTTGCCTTGGCTGGGTTGTATCCAGCGGGAACTTCTCCTGCATGCTGAGCTTCTTTAAAAACATCAGCGAGGACAGAGCGCACCATTTGCGCCATTCTTCCTTGTCCTTTCTCAATATAAATATCCAATATGCTTGCAATATCTCTGGCACCTACTTCTGGCAGACTCTTTATTCCGCACTGACTAATGAACGCGCGTAATGCTGGCTCCCGGAGGCGTGCTGTCCGTTCTTTTATTTCACCCGCTTTTACACGTTGTTGTAAAATCTGGCGGTATTTATCAGTCCAAGTATTTGCAGATATTCCGCTATTAACATTTCGGCTTATTTCATTTCTAATTTTTAGAAAATTAGCTAACTTTTGTTCATTAAGTCTGATATTGGCCTCAGTAGCAATTGCCGTTGCTTCTGATTCATTATCTCCGAGACCGTGAAACTTTCCCGTGACCGGGTGCTTATAGCGCCAGTAGACCTTTTTGGTTCTGGCGTCGGTATAGCAGGAGAGACCGGGAATATTCACGTTGTATTTACGTGGACGAGCCATCTTCGAGAATCCTTTTTAAACGTGGATTATCATCCTTCCTGACCACGGGCTTATCGGCCATGCCAATAAAGCGCGCTGACGCTTCAACACGCCAGCACCGCCCAGCCTTGAAGGGTGGTGGAGATATCATGCCGCTCTTTGCATACTTCATCAGGGTTGGCCTGCTTGGTATTGGATCTGAGAATTCATCCTGAGCCCATGCATCTAACGTTAATGTTCTCGCCATAAATCACTCCACACGTTTAGTTATAGCCGGCTGCACACCGGCTTACTGGCTGATCCGAAATCGGCCATAATATTTCCCAGCTCGCCACCAGAGCATTTTCTCCCCTGGCGCCATTGCTGGCGCAAATTCAGCTGGTACAAACCACAAATTCAGCATTCGTTTCACGTAAACCCGCCTGACGAA